>JACQEL010000609.1 GCA_016200595.1 Deltaproteobacteria bacterium | reverse complement strand
TGCGCATGCAGGAAGAGATAAAACGCTATGCCGAAAGGCTGCGCTCAGAGCAAGGGCGCCATATTGAAATCCGTGTGGGCATCAACACCGGCGACGTGGTGCTGCGCTCAATCCGTAAAGACGACCTGCGTACTGAATACACTCCCATCAGTCACTCCACCAGTTTAGCGTCTCGTCTGGAGGGATTAGCGCCTGGGGGGTCGATCGTGGTGAGCGAATACACCCAGCGACTCACCGAAGGCTACTTCGAGTTTAAGTCCCTCGGAGTGGCGCGGGTCAAAGGCGTCAGCGGACCCGTCACCATCTATGAGGTGCTGGGAGTTGGCCCATTGCGCACCCGCTTACAGGTGGCCACCCGCCGCGGGCTCACCCGCTTTGTCGGCCGGCAGCCTGAACTCGACCAGCTCCGGCGGGCCTTGGAGTTGACCACAGGAGGGCATGGGCAGATTGTCGGCGTCGTCGGTGAGCCGGGGGTAGGGAAGTCGCGCTTGTTCTACGAGTTCAAGCTGCTCGCGCAACGCGGTTGTCTGGTGCTGGAAACTTTTTCCATCTCGCATAGCAAAGCCTACCCCTATCTGCCGCTGCTGGATCTGCTCAAGACTTATTTCCAGATCCTCCCCCAAGACGACGCACGGCAGGTCCAGGAGAAGGTCACCGGCAAAGTGCTGATCTTGGACCGCGCCCTGGAAGACACGCTGCCCTACCTCCTTCTGCTACTGGGAGTGGCCGAGCCGAGTTCGTCGTTGGCCCAGATGGACCCGCAGATTCGCCAGCGGCGCACGCTGGAGGCGATCAAGCGGCTGCTGGTACGCGAGAGTCTCAATCAACCGCTGCTGGTCATCTTCGAGGATTTACATTGGCTGGATGGCGAGACCCAAGCCTTTCTCTCGTTGCTGAGCGAGAGTATAGCGACGGCCAACATCCTACTGCTGGTGAACTACCGGCCGGAATATCGGCACGAGTGGGGCAATAAAACATACTATACGCAACTGCGGCTGGATTCGTTGGGGCAGGCGGATGCGCAGGAACTGTTCACGGCGTTGCTGGGCACTGATCCTGCTTTGCTCCCGCTCAAGCAGTTCATTCTGGCCAAGACCGAGGGCAACCCCTTCTTCGCAGAAGAGATCGTGCAAGCCCTGGTAGAACAAGGTGTGTTACCCGATCCGCGTAGGATGGGCAGTGCCCACCAAACTGTCGGCGTCACGGGCCAGTCGCTCCGACCCACGGACCTCCGCATCCCCACAACTGTGCAGGGCGTGTTGGCCGCGCGTATCGACCGGCTCCCACCCCTAGAGAAGGAACTCTTACAGACCCTCGCAGTGATCGGCAAAGAGTTCTCCTTGAGTTTAGTGTGTCAGGTAGCAGGGCAGGCGGAAGACCGGGTGCAAGGGCTCCTCGCGCAGTTGCAGGCCGCGGAGTTCATCTATGAGCAACCGGCTTTTCCAGCCGTAGAATACACCTTCAAACATGCGCTGACGCAGGAAGTGGCCTACAACTCCTTATTACTCGAGCGGCGCAAAGCGTTGCATGAGCAGACGGGGCAAGCGTTCGAAACCCTTTTTCACTCGCGGTTAGAAGATCATTATGGTGACCTGGCCCATCATTACAGTCGCAGCAGCAATACGCGGAAGGCAGTGGAGTATCTCCACCTTGCTGGGCAACAGGCTGCGCAGCGCTCGGCGAACGCCGACGCGGTCAGTCACTTCACTACTGCTCTGGAGTTGCTCAAGGCCTTGCCGGACGCACCTGAGCGTGTGCAGCAAGAACTCACGCTGCAAATCGCCCTAGCCGTGCCATGGGCAGCCATTAAAGGCCTTGCGGCCCAAGAAGTAGGAGCAGCTTACACCCGTGCTTTAGAGCTGTGCCGGCAGGTCGGTGAGGCTGCTCAGCTCTTCCCGACGCTCTGGGGCGCGCGGAGGTTTTATTTGATGCGGGCAGAACTACAGACAGCGCGTGAACTGGCCGAGCGGCTTGTCCCCCTAGCCCAGCATGCGCAAGACTCCGCTCTGCTCTCGGTAACCCACTATGGATTAGGGTCGGTCTTGTACTCCTCGGGAGAGTTAGTTTCGGCTCGTGCACACTTTGAGCAAGCTATTGTCCTGTATGACCCTCAGCAGCGTCGCTCATCGATTGCCCACTACGGTGGAGATCTCGGTGGAGCCTCTTTCTGCACTCTGGCCAACGCCCTGTGGTTGCTGGGTTATCCGGATCAGGCGCGGAAGTGGAGTCGCGAAGCTCTGACCCTGATTCAGGGAATTAATCACCCGTATACTATGGTCGTTGTCTGGGCCGTGACTACCTTCCTCTATCAGTTCCTACGCGAGGCACAGACGGTGCAGCAGCAAGCCGAAGCAATGATCGCGCTCTCGAACGAGCAGGGGTTTTCGACTACTGCCGCTGGGGCTGTCCGACGTGGCTGGGCACTGGCCGAGGAGGGGCAAGAAGAGGAGGGCATCAAACAGATGCAACAGGGCATGGCCGCCGTTCGGGCGACAGGGATGGAGCTGTCCCGGCCCTATTTTCTCGCTTTGCTCGCCGAAACGTATGGAAAAGTAGGACAGAGAGAGGAAGGGTTAACTGCGCTGGCTGAGGCACTGGCCTTGGTAGACAAAACCGGGGAACGTTTCTACGAGGCGGAATTGTATCGGCTCAAGGGAAAATTAGTCTTACAGTCCGGCGTCCGGGGTCCGGCGTCCGAAAACCCCAGCACCCAGCACCTAACACCTAACACCAGTCCGAGGCCGAAGCGTGCTTTCTCAAGGCCATCGAGATTGCCCGCCGACAGCAGGCCAAGTCGCTGGAGCTGCGGGCGGTGATGAGCTTGAGCCGGCTGTGGCAGCAGCAGGGCAAGAAAGAAGAAGCTCGGCGGATGCTGGCAGAGATTTATGGCTGGTTCACCGAGGGGTTTGATACGGCGGATCTGCAAGAGGCCAAGGCACTGCTCCGAGAATTATCTTAACCGCACTCTAGATTTTCGTTCCTCGAAGAGGAACACAGGTTATGATCTTCTTGCCGTGCTACTGTTCATCCCTCAGTCGGCGGAAGCGTTCCCGGAAGAGACGGTCTCTGTTCCGCCGCGAGTGGATGTAGCCAAGCACCCAGATGGTATCAGTGCCAGTCAGATAATAGCAGCGATGGTTTCTGTAGAGGAAACTCCTCAGGCGGTCTGAGGCTATGCCGAGCCGTTTGGCAAGGGTTGGCTCAGATTTGCCCATGTAGGGGTGGTCAGCGTGTTGCTGAGTCTTTTGATAAATTTCGTCGAGATAGGTATCGGCAGCGTCCGGGTTATCTTTTGCGATGTAAGACCACAGCTCTTCTAGGTCAGCACGCGCATCAGGATCAAAGTGGGGCGTGGGCATTAGGCTGAGCCGTACTGAGCAAGGTATTTGCGCCCTAGCGCTTTGATTTCCTCGATATCTACCGCAACGCCAGCATGTCCGTTCTCAAATCGCTCAACGGCTGAACGAAGTTCGTCAGCTAATTGGTCGTAGTGTTGTTCGCGCTCCCGCAGCAAGGTCAACCCTTCGGCCACCATCTGCTCGTAGTTCTCGAAGTGGCCAGCGGCAAGCTGTTGCTCGACGAATTGCTCTAAGCTCTGTATATCATCCATAAAGTTATTATCGCACGGTTTCGAAGGGATGTCATACTCCTTGGCGTCTCGCTTCTCCTCGCCTATAATCCGTTCTCACACGGGAAAAGGTATGAACCTGCTTGAGGTGTTGGCTCGGGTCCGGGAGGTGCTGCAGAGCAAACGGCGCATCACCTACCGGATGCTGAAGGCGCAGTTCCAGCTTGATGATGAGGCACTGGAAACGCTCAAGGAAGAACTCATCAAAGCGGAACGGGTGGCCCGCGATGAAGATGGCAGTGTGTTGGTGTGGGTCGGCGAACCAACCATGACCAGTTCTCAGTTGTCAGTCGCCAGCACCCAGTCCCCAACACCCAACACCCAGCCCCCAGCCCCTAGACCCCAGACTTCGGACCTCGGACTTCGGACTTCGGACTTTCCTGGACACTGGACTCCCGCGCATCTGGCCGAACGTATTCGCGCGGAGCAAGCAGCCCTGGAAGCCCGTGGAGCAAGCGATGGCGAGCGCAAAACCATCACCGCGTTGTTTGCGGATCTCAAAGGGTCGACGGCCTTGATTGAAGGACTCGATCCCGAAGAGGCCCGCGCGCTTATCGATCCCGCCTTGCAACTGATGATGGACGCCGTGCATCGGTATGAAGGGTATGTGGCGCAAGCATTAGGGGATGGCATCTTGGCGTTGTTCGGCGCGCCGATCGCCCATGAAGATCATCCCCAGCGGGCGCTCTATGCCGCGCTGCGCATGCAAGACGAGATGCGGCGCTATGGCGACACGTTGCG
>JACQEL010000608.1 GCA_016200595.1 Deltaproteobacteria bacterium | reverse complement strand
GCCTTGCCCCGTTAGTGAACAGGAATTCGCTAACGCCGCGTGATCCCACTGATTCTCTCACTTCGCAAACCGGAAACTACAGTTCATTAAGGAAGCGCCAGTCGGTGCCCTCGGTGATGATATTCTGTGGGCTGCTCTTGATTATCTCAGCTTCACGCAGGCGCAGGGCATAAAAACGCACCGTATCCTCAGGGTTATACTCCGCCCACTTGCCATAAGGGATATCCTTCATGACCTGCAGGGCGTAGTCGTAGCGCTGCGTAAAGCCTTTGTCCACCACGACATGAGCGGCGTGCTCGGGCTGGAGGGCGCAGACGTCGATTGCTTTCAGAATGGCGCGCAGCGCCCGTTTGGTGGCCACCGGGTGCTGGCGGACAAACTCCCGGTTCCCGGCTACCATGCAGCAGAAGTATTGGGACCAGGGGCGGTCCAGCGTTGTGTTGACGACTACGTGACCGATCTGCTTCTCCCGCAGTTCCTGCGGTTCCGGCGGAAAACCAAGGTACGCATCGATCTTCCCCTCGGCGAGGAGCCGCATCGTGTCGGCCCAGGGATGGGTGACCCACTTGATGTCCTTGCCAGGATTCAGTCCGATGTACGCCAGCATACTGGAGAGAAATATCTGGTGGGCACCCCCCTGCACGGGCACCGCTACAGTTTTTCCCTTCAGGTCGCGAATCGTGCGGACTTGCCCGGTCCCGAACAGTTCATAGCAACCCGTGTGGACCCCTCCCAGGATGACGATTGGATCCCCTGAGTCTACCCACGTGGTAAGGAGCCCGATAGTGCGTATGTCGATGTCGAGTTCACCGAGGGCTAGGCTATCGTGAGTCCGGGAGGCAAGTTGTGTCTTCACGTACTGCACCTCGGTGAACCCTTCGGCCTTGAGAAAGTCTTCGGCTACATGCTGCGGGGCCGTACAAGTGGCACCGAAGTGAGCGAGCCTGATCGTGGTGGTCTCTGGCGGTGGCTCGACAGCGAGTGACTCAGGTTTCAGGCCCAGGAGCCCTGCCGCTCCTGCAAGGACTAGCCCACCCAGGAACTCCCGTCGGCTCCAGCCGTCAGTTCGTTGTCTATCCATGAGCATTTCCCCTCCGTGCGGGAGAGTTATTTTCTGTCTAACTCCCCAGAGACCGCCGGGGGAGCTACTAAGGTTTTAAGAGAAGGGTGAACCCCATTTGCTCAAAGTGGTGGTCGCTGGTGAACGCTTCTGCCAGTTCCAGCCGCTTCATCACGACAAAAGAAGTGCAATCCGTAAACGAGAAATCCTTGTCAGCGTACTGCGTAAAAATCCGCCATGCCTCTTCTTCTATTTCCGCAGAAACGTGGATGACTTGCACTGCTTTAGAGATGCGCAGCCGTTCTCCAAAGTCTACAGCCGCCGTGTGTCCAAGTTTCATCCGCAAGCCCGTATATGTTTCGTCCAAAATGAAATTCGTGGTTACATACCGACAGCCGCTTTTGAGTAGGTCCTTATTGAGTTTGACCGCGGCTCTGTGCAACTGATCTCGTTTACTGCTCAAAGCGATCCAACCATTAGTATCTGCGAAGACCCATCTCACTGTGATGCCTTATTCCCGTAGAGATACTGATCAATGGTAACAGAGAGATCTGCTGGCGCTTCAGACTCATACCCTTCCAGTTGGAAAATTGGGTCCTGAGTGATGTCAAAGCCTGCTTCAGCCTCTGGTAACCGGGCAATCCATTCAGCAATGAACACGTGTACCGATTTGCCGGCCTGCTCCGCTGCGTACTCTAAACGCTGATAATCAGCTTCTGTCAATTGGACGGTCAACTGCGTCATGGCTGTACTCCATTGGTCTCTGAGCCCTTATCAGATCCCTATAGGCCCGAAGCCTGTGTTTCTTTCAACCCCATTTGGTGTAGGGAGGTTCACACCCACCCTTTTAGTGCCTTCTTCGGCCCATTGGAGAGTCATTTTCTCTTGGTTTCCCATAGCCTGCTTAGCGTAGGGTGAGCAAAAGCGCAGCGTTGCCCACCGTTGTCTGACGTCCAGGCTCACCCCTTTAGCTCCTGCTTCAGCTCATTGAGGAAGCGCCAGTCGGTGCCCTCGGCGATGAGCTTCTGTGGAGTGCTCTTGATCATCCCAGCCTCGTGCAGGCGCAGGGCATAGAAGCGCACCGTGTCCTCGGGGTTGTACTCTGCCCACTTGCCGTAGGGGATGTCCTTCAGTGCTTGCAAGGCGTAGTCGTAGCGCTGTGTTAAGCCTTTGTCTACGAGGAAGTGGGCCGCATGCTCCGGTTGCAGGGCACAGACGGTAGTCGCCTTCAGGATGGCGCGTAGCGCCCGCTTGGTAGCCACCGGGTACTTGCGGACGAAGTCGCGGTTGCCAGCCACCAGGCAGCAGAAGTACTGCGACCAGGGGCGATCGAGTGCGCTGTTGAGCACCACGTGCCCGATGTGTTTCGCCTGCAGTTCCTGCGGGTCCGGCGGAAAGCCCAGATAGGCATCGATCTTCCCCTCGGCGAGGAGCTGCATCGCCTCCGCTCGGGGACGTGTGAGCCAATGGATGTCCTGGCGAGGGTCCAGGCCCACATAGGTCGCGATGCTGGCGAGAAAAACGTGTTGAGAGGATCCCAGCTCGGGCACGGCAACGGTCTTTCCCTTCAAGTCATGGATCGCACGGACCCGCTCGGTCCCGAACAGCTCAAAGCAGCCGACGTGACCCCCGGCCAGGATTATGATCGGGTCGCCCGCATCCAGCCGGATGACGGCTGGCGCAGCGTTCCCTATGTTGATATCGATCTCTCCGGAGGCTAAAGCCGAGAACTGGGCCGCGACGGACTCTTTCTTAAGATACGGTACCTCGGTGAATCCCTCGCTTTGCAGTAGCTCCGCGGCCATGTACTGGGGGGATAAACAGACGCTGGGGGCCTGGATTAACCTGAGTCTCGTCGTCTCCGGCGGCGGCTCTGCGGCGACCAACTCAGGTTTCAGACCAAGGACCCCCGCCGCTCCCGCCAGGACCAGCCCACCCAGGAACTCCCGTCGGCTCCAGCCGTTAGCGTGTCGCCTATTCATGGGGCTCCCCTTTCCTCAGAAGCATTATTTGCTTAACTCTCCGTAAGAAGGTGAGGGTACTCACCTTAGTCCCGCCTCAGTCCGCCGTCAACGTTGAGCAACCGACTAACCGACTTGAGGAATTAGTCGAGAAAGTCTTCTCGGCGCACCTCCTGCATACGCACGGGAACCCCCATACGCCGCAACAGCGCGGCCCAGCGGGTGAAGGGCTTAGCATTCTCTGTGACCACCTCTGCACCCGCTCTGGCACCAGAAAGGAGGATCAATACGTCGTTCAGATGTTCACGGGGTTCGATATCCCCGTAGAGACTCCGATACCGGCGGATTCCTTGCCCGGCGCGTGCCCAATCCTCTGCTGTGGGCACGGCAAGGAACCCCAGAGACTGGTATGCCCGTAAGGTCACATCCAGATCCACCTTATCCTGGGCAGAACGGGTTCCGGCGTAGAGTTCAGCGAGGACCACAGTGCTCAGGCGCACCCGGCCTGTACGCACTGCCCCTTCGATCAGGGTCGTGTACGCTTCTCCCCGCAAGTAAGGAATGTAAATCGAGGTATCGAAGAGGACGAGGTGTCGGGTCATCCCGCATGAGTACGGCGGTCTGGAGCACTGCGTCGAAAGACGTCATCTACGCCTCCTCGCGCCCGAATACGACGGAAAGCCGCCTGTGCCTCCTCCAGTGCCAAACGATCTCGCACGGCGATACGAACGGCCTCTGAGTCGGTTGATACTCCCAGGACTCTCTTCAGGGCACGCACCTCTTCTTCACAGAGCATCAAATTTTTCCTGGCGAGAACTCTTGCTGATCGCACGGGCCCTTCTCTTCTCTGATGGGGAAATTTCCCCATCACTATACACACTGGCCATCATCAGTCAACTTAAAGGTGCTCGGTTTCGTAGTCTCGTCGCTGCCCGGATGCAATCCGGGAATTAGCAAAACAGAGAGAGGAGACAGAGGCCAGAAAACAGACAGGGACAGAGATAGAGACCGCCCGATCCCTTTTACTCTGTCTCTGTCTGTTGTGTTTACCCCTTCATCTCCTTTTTCAGCTCGTTAAGGAAGCGCCAGTCGGTACCCTCGGCGATGATCTTCTGCGGGCTGCTCTTGATCATCCCAGCCTCATGCAGGCGCAGGGCGTAGAAGCGCACCGTGTCCTCAGGGTTGTACTCCGCCCACTTACCGTAGGGGATCTCTTTCAGCGTCTGGAGAGCGTGGTCATGGCTTGCCGTGAAACCCTTCTCTACCAAAAGCCGGGCAGTTCGCTCTGGTTCTAGTGCGCACATTTGGTTCGCTTTCAGGATGGCACGTAACGCCCGTTTGGTGGCCACCGGATGTTGCTGAACGAACTCTCGGTGCCCAATCACCATGCAACAGAAGTACTGGGACCAGGGTCGGTCCAGCGAGCTGTTGATCACTACGTGCCCTATCTTCTTTGCCCGCAGTTCCTGCGTTTCTGGCGGAAAGCCCAGATAGGCGTCGATCTTCCCTTCGGTGAAAAGCCGTAGGGACTCGACCGAACGGCGTGGGATGACGTTGAGATCTTTGCTGGGATCGAGGCCCACGTACGCTAGCATGCTGGCGAGGAAGATGTGCCCGGGCAGTCCCGTCTCTACAGCCACCGTCTTCCCCTTCAGGTCGTGGATGGCATGGACCTGCTCGGTTCCGAACAGCTCGAAGCAGCCGATGTGTCCGCCCGCCAGAATAATGAGTGGCTCCCCCACGTCCAGCCGGGTGATGGTCGGTGCGGCGAAGAACATGCTCATGTCGGCCTCGTGGGAGACCAGAACATCCGGGATCTGTCTCCCTGATTTCCCTGGTTCCACCTTGACGTATTGGACATCGGTAAATCCTTCGCCCCGCAGCAGCTCTTCGGCCACGT
The DNA here is from genome assembly GCA_016200595.1 of Deltaproteobacteria bacterium. Classification (GTDB taxonomy): domain Bacteria; phylum Desulfobacterota; class Binatia; order Bin18; family Bin18; genus JACQEL01. The sequence goes on along the minus strand of JACQEL010000608.1, from coordinate 364 downwards.
ACTGCGGTGCCACGCAGAGAGCGGCTTGGATCAACCGGATCGTCCTCGTCTCTGGCGGCGGCTCCGCGGCGACCAACTCGGGTTTCAGACCAAGGACTCCCGCCGCTCCCGCCAGGGCCAATCCTTCCAGGAACTCCCGCCGACTCCAGCCTGCAGCGTGTCGCTTATGCATGGGGCTTCCCTTTCCTCAGAAGCATTATCTGCTGAACTCTCCATAAGAAGGTAAGGGTACTCACCTTAGTCCCGCCTCAGTCCGCCGTCAACATTTTCCCGCTTGACCGGGTCTCCAAGGACCGTGTAGTTTTATCGCATCACAAATGAGTACCTGGAGATGTCTGATGGTGACCAAAACTATTCCCCTCAG
>JACQEL010000607.1 GCA_016200595.1 Deltaproteobacteria bacterium | reverse complement strand
GGACGCAGTACTAGAAGCACTCCTTGCTACATTGTACGTTTTATTCTTCATAACTCGTTACGTTTTATTTTTCAGCCTGGAGAATCTCGCTTATGGCCACAACCGCTCTCATTACCGGCGCATCAACCGGCATTGGCTATGCACTCAGCAAGTGCTTCGCCGCCGATCATCACAACGTGATACTCATTGCCCGCCAGGAAGCGAAGCTCAGACAGGTAGCAGCCGAATTAAGCGGGCAGTTCGGTGTGTCGGCAAAGGTGATTGTTGCGGATCTGGCAAACCCCGACGCGCCACAGCAAATCGCCGATGAGGTACGCCAGGACTCCCTTCAAGTTGATTACCTGATCAACAACGCTGGATTTGGTCTGGGTGGCAAGTTTGTTGAAACTAAACTCCCGGCTGAGCTGGAGATGATGCAGGTCAACATGGTAGCGCTTGTGCATCTCAGCAAACTCCTTTTGCCAGCCATGGTCGCGCGCCGGCACGGGAAGATTATGAACGTCGCCTCTACCGCGGCCTTCCAACCGGGGCCACTGATGGCGGTCTACTATGCCACCAAAGCATTCGTGCTGTCCTTCACTGAGGCCATTGCCAATGAACTCGCAGGCACAGGAGTGACAGTGACGGCGCTGTGTCCAGGACCGACACGATCAGAATTTCAACAGCGGGCCGGTATCGAAAATACACGGTTGGTCAAAGGCAAGCTTATGGGCTTCATGAGTTCCGAGGCGGTAGCTCAGATCGGTTATCGCGGACTCATGCAAGGGAAAAGGCTGGTGATCCCCGGTCTCATTAATAAGATCGGGGTGCAGTCAATCCGACTCTCGCCTCGCCGCGTAGCCACCCAGATCGCGCGGATGCTGCAGGAGAGTTAAAAATCGGCTAAGAGGGATGGAGCAAGATAGACTCTGCTTCTGACCAGCGCCGTACGTGAGTCCTGTCTCTCCAGCAACACACTGATGCTCAGCCACCAGCAGCTTCGTCAATGTTTTAGAGAGAAAGCAGTTCAGCCGTTTCTTACCAAACCGCTTTTCACCGAAAATAGAGAGCCTGCACTCTGGCATAGTTTCTGCGTGAAAAGGATTCCTAAGACTCATGCGCCGCACCAAAATTATCTGCACCATAGGACCTACCGTGCATTCCCCGGCAGCTCTAGAAAAGCTTTTAGCCAGCGGCATGGACGTCGCACGTCTGAACTTTTCACACGGAACACAAGCAGAGCACGCACAGGCCATCGAGTGGCTCCGTGCAGCCAGCGTCCGAGTGGGGAAGACCATTGCCATCATTGGCGACCTGCAAGGACCGAAGATCCGCACCGGCAACAACCGTAACAATGAGCCGATCGAACTCAAGCCCGGTCAGCGGCTGCTCATCACCACCGAGCCGATCGCGGGCACGGCAGAACGCCTCTCGACAACCTACCCTCACTTCGCTGAGGACGTGCACCCAGGCGATCGTATTCTCCTTGACGACGGTCAGTTGGAACTCCAGGTGCTCACGACTGATGGAGTAGGGGAAGTGGTCACGGAGGTGGTGCTGGGCGGAATGCTCGGTCCCCATAAAGGAATTAACATGCCAGGGGTTAACCTGCGCGCCGAGGCTATCACCGCGAAAGATAGAGGAGACCTCGAGTTTGCCCTGAAAGCCGGAGTGGACTACATCGCCCTTTCCTTCGTGCGACGTCCGCAGGACATCGTGCAAGCGCGCCAAATCATGGAGAGTATAGGTCACGTCGTTCCTCTCATTGCCAAGATCGAGAAGCCCGAGGCCCTGGTGAACCTGGATGCAATCCTGGCTGTGACCGACGGTGTGATGGTGGCACGTGGTGACCTGGGAGTTGAACTGGCGCTTGAACAGGTTCCGGTCGTCCAAAAAGAAATCATTCGCCAATGTAACAAGCGCGGTCTGCCAGTCATCATTGCCACACAAATGCTGAATTCGATGATCGAGCACCCGCGCCCGACTCGCGCCGAGGCCTCCGACGTTGCCAACGCGACCTTCGATTGCGCCGATGCAGTCATGCTCTCGGGCGAGACCGCTAGCGGCCGTTATCCAGTTGAAGCGGTGCAGATGATGGACCGGATCGTTCGCGCGGCTGAAGAACAGATAGCCCAGGAACAGCCTAAAGTTCCCCCCCAGCCGACAACCTTTCCGGCAGCGTTTTCCGAAGTCGCTTGCAGCATCGCCTGTCGCGCCGCACAAGAATCAGGGGCGACACTCATTGCGGCGTTTACCATGTCGGGGTTGACCGTTCGCTTACTCTCGCATTTTCGCCCGAACGTACCCATCATAGCCTTCAGTCCGGTCCAAGCGGTGCGGCGCCGGATTGCCCTTTTGTGGGGGTCTCTGCCGCGCATCATGGAGCCACTGACAACTACTGAGGAGATGGTGAAGCGTGTCGAAGAAGATCTGCTTGCCAGCGGACTCGCCCAGCCTGGCGATCGGATCGTGATCACCCTCGGTGCACCTATGGCTTCACGAAGTCCAACGAACTCGATCCGCCTCTATCAACTGTCAAGCACCTCCCCCTCGGTGTAAAGAGATGAGCAAACTATATGGGGAGCACACCAAGATCTAGATTCACTCGTAGTTCCGGTCCAGATGGCCCACCAGCAATGGCAGGCTGTGCCTGCCAACGGACAGGTGAGGACAGCGGCATCTTGGTGTACCAGACATATAGGGAGAGTCTGTGTCTCGTTCTTTAGACCAAATTCTTCATCTTGCCTGTGGTGATACCTGCTCACCGAGGCTTTTGCTATGATCGTCGTGAAATAGGAGTTGTGCGACTATGGCGGTAGAACAGGCCAAACGGCTGGGGGTCTTGACCAGCGGGGGTGATGCCCCAGGGATGAATGCGGCCGTGCGAGCAATTGTACGCACCGCGCTAGACCGGAATATGGAAGTGTACGCCATCTACGAGGGCTACCAAGGGATGGTCGAGGGAGAAAACCGCGTCCGTAAGCTGAATTGGGACTCGGTTGGCGGCATCTTGCAGCGCGGGGGAACAATCATCGGCACAGCCCGGAGCGAAGCCTTTCGCTCTCGTCCAGGGCGTTTACAAGCGGTCAGTACTCTATTGGAACACGGCATCGATAACCTCATAGTGATTGGCGGCGATGGGAGTCTCTATGGGGCTTCCCTTCTTTACCAGGAATGGCCCGCACTCGTAGCGGAACTCGTCACACAGGATCGGATCAGTGCAGAGGTGGCTGCGCGTCATCCGCACATCACGGTAGTCGGTCTACCCGGTTCGATTGACAACGACATTTTCGGGACGGATATGACGATCGGCGCTGACACCGCCCTGCATCGTATCACCCAGGCCGTCGACGCCCTGAGCAGCACAGCGGCCAGCCACCAGCGCACCTTTGTGGTCGAAGTCATGGGGCGGCACTGCGGCTATCTGGCCCTGATGGGCGCTCTTGCCAGTGGGGCAGATTGGGCACTGATTCCCTCCAGTCCTCCGGCTGGGGACAACTGGGAAGAGCGCATGTGCGAGGTGCTGAAAACCGGGCGGGCGGCAGGCCGGCGCGATAGTATTGTGGTGGTCGCCGAAGGTGCCTGTGATCGTCACGGTCACCGCCTGACTAGTGAATACATCAAGAAGGTGCTGGAGGAACGGTTGGACGAAGATGTCCGTGTCATTATCCTCGGCCATATCCAGCGCGGCGGGTCACCCAGCGCGTTTGATCGCAACCTCAGCACCATCCTGGGGTATGCCGCAGTCGAAGAAATCTTAGCCGCGGTGCCAGGCAGTGCGCCTTGTTTGATTGGCATGCGGGGAAACCGCATCGCCCGTACGCCCCTGCAACACAGTGTGGAACAGACACGAGCCGTCACCGCCGCTATTGAGGAGCAAGATTTCGACAAAGCCATGACTCTGCGCGGCCATAACTACCAGGCTGCGTTCAGTACGTTGCGCACCTTGGTACGTGCCCTCCCCCACGCACCTACGCCTGGGCAGAAACGCCTGCGCTTAGCGGTGATCCACGCTGGCGCTCCGGCACCCGGTATGAACACCGCCGTGCGCGCAGCGGTAAGATTAGGAGTCGATCAGGGGCAGAGAATGTTTGGGGTCCGCAATGGCTTCCAGGGGCTGATTGCCGGTGACATTCATGAGATGAACTGGATGAGTGTGAACGGCTGGGCACCGATCGGCGGGGCCGAATTAGGCACCAACCGTAAAACCCCCAGCGGCAAAGATTTCTATGCTATCGCGCGGACGTTTGAAGAGCACGAGATTCAGGGTTTGCTGATGATCGGCGGTTGGTCCGGGTACGAAGCCATTTATCAATTGTTCCGTGCCCGTGACAACTTCCCGGCCTTTAACATTCCCCTGGTTTGTCTGCCGGCCACTATTGATAACGACCTGCCCGGCTCTGACCTGAGCATCGGCGCCGATACTGCTCTCAACAGCATTATCGAAGCGGTAGACAAAATCAAACAATCCGCTGTCGCTTCCCGTCGTTGTTTTGTGGTCGAGGTCATGGGCCGCAACTGCGGCTATCTCGCCCAGATGAGCGGCCTCGCCACTGGCGCTGAGCGGGTTTATCTGCCTGAAGAAGGAGTCACGCTGAACAACCTGCAGGCAGATTTAGCCATGCTGATCGATGGCTTCCGGCACGGCAAGCGACTGAGCGTCATGATCCGTAACGAGAATGCGCATCCGCTCTACACCACCAGTTTCATGAGTACGCTCTTCGCCGAAGAAGGCAAAGGGCTTTTCGATGTACGCCAGGCGATCCTGGGCCACTTGCAACAGGGAGGCAACCCTACGCCGTTTGATCGCATTCTTGCCACCCGGCTAGCCGCCACTGCTATTGAGTTCCTCGTTGCCGAGGCCGGAAAAGCCTCTCAGGCTGCAGTATTTATGGGCTTGCAGACTGGGCAGGTCCAACTGAATAACCTCGAAGATCTGCCGCGCATGGCGGACCTCACCTCTCAACGACCGAAAGAACAGTGGTGGCTAGACACACGGCCCATTGCCAGAGTCCTATCGCAGCCGGCCCCACACTTCGGGGCGCAGGAAAATGCTGGGGAACCTGACCAGCCTTCTCACGATGGGAGTGGAGCGTAGCGAATAGCTGGAATCCATTGCGCTCATTCCGGCCTCCTTAATACTTCGGCAAATCTCAAAATTGACGCCCACGTGCCCGGGCTCTGCCTGGGCACGCAAATCCCAAGCGTGACAGAGCCACGACCACACGGCATACCCAGGCGGAGCCTGGGCATGAGAAAGACCTAAAGTTTAGCGCCTGCCTCATCCATTGAGACCTTACAGGCACAAAATGAATATGCTACCTTGCCACACACCCCGCGCGGGGACCTGCGGCAGGGACGTGCGGAGGAAAAGTCCCCCAAGTAGAGGAACACTATGCTGAAAAAGATCCATCACGTCGGGATCGTCGTCCGCAATCTCGAAGAAGCCTTCGGCTTCTACAAAGACACCCTCGGCTTGCCTCTGCACAAGATGGCAACCATACAAGACCAGGGGGTCAAAGCTGCACTCCTCCCGGTCGGCGAGAGCGAGATTGAACTGCTCGAACCGATCACTTCCGACTCGGGGGTCGCGAAGTTTCTCGAGAAAAGAGGTGGCGGCTTGCACCATCTGTGCTTTGAGACCGATGATGTGACTGCCGAGTTGCAGGGAGCGAAAGACAAAGGCTTGCGGGTGATCGATCAGCAGCCGCGCCCAGGTCTGGCGGGGGTTATCGCCTTTCTCCATCCTCAGGCCTGTTGTAGCGTGCTGGTGGAATACGCACAGTCGGTGGACCATGGCGAGCACTCCTCACTTTTAGGTGAGGCGCGCAATCGCCGTTTCACCGCCAAGCGCCTGGACCATGTAGTGATCGCGGTCAAAGATCTAGAGGGCTCGGTGGCCACCTATCAGAAGAACTTCAGCCTCACGCGCGAGGAGCCGCACGATGTTCCCGCCCTCGGTATTCGTAATACCTTTATGCCAATTGGTGATGCCAAGATCGAGTTCGTTACTCCACTGGGCGAGAACAGCCCGATCGCTCAGTTCCTTACCAAGAGCGGTGAGGGCATGTATCTCATCGCGCTTGATATCGATTATCTCCCTGGTGCAATTGCCACTCTGGCCGATAAAGGGATCAAGGCGAATATGGTCAAGGCGTCAGATGGAAACGACATAGCCTTTATTAGCCCCAGGCACACCCACGGTGTGTTGCTGCAACTGTTGTCGCGCCGCTGAGCGGAGGTAGGTGAGATGACCATAACGTTAAAGGAGGCCAAAGGGCGCTATCCGCAAGAGTGGATTGCCTTCCGAGTGGAAAAGGAGGCAAAGGAGGTCGATGACAATCGTGGGCACGTACTCGATCATGATAGAGACCGTCGGGAAGTTCATCGTCGGTTGAGAGAAAAAAAAGTCAAAGAAGCCTACATTACTTTTGCCGGGCCTCTCATCCGTCCAGGATATGCGGTGATGTTCCTGTGCGACAGAAGTTAGAGATTCCGATTATCCTACGGAGAGTCCGGTTAGAAGGACCAGTGGCCGCGCGGGAAGTGGACTTACTGCTGGATACCGGAGCTGCTTACACAGCCATTTCTTGGGACACGGCTAAAGATCTAGGCTATGACCCAGCAGTTAGTCCAGAGCGAGTGCCCATAGTGACGGCAAATGGAGTTATCGAAGCACCAAAACTGACCATAAGAAGAATCGTTTTTCGTGAGTTAGTCGCTAAGCAGATAGAAGTTATCTGCCACGACATTCCTGAACTAGCGGAGATTGAAGGATTGCTCGGTCTAAGCTTTTTGCAACATTTTCGAGTAGTAATAGATTTCAAAAAAGGCATTTTAGAACTCAAGTAAAAAGCAAGGTTAGCAGCTATGAAAAAAGATGCTCCCTGGGTCATGCGTACCTATTCTGGCCACTCGACTGCCGAGGCTAGTAACGAACTGTATCGCCTCAACCTGAGCAAGGGCCAGACAGGGTTATCGGTCGCCTTTGATCTGCCGACGCAGACCGGTTACGACAGCGACGACCCTCTGGCCCGTGGGGAAGTCGGCAAAGTAGGCGTCCCGGTCTGCCACCTCGGCGACATGGAAACCTTATTCTCCGATATCCCCCTTGGCCACATGAACACCTCAATGACGATCAACGGTACAGCCGCCTGGCTGCTGGCGCTGTATATCGCCGCAGCCGAGCGCCAAGGAGTAGCGGCGAAAGTCCTGCAAGGCACCACGCAAAACGACATCGTCAAAGAGTATCTCTCTCGTGGCACTTACATCTTTCCGCCTGAACCGAGCTTGCGCCTCATCAGCGACGTGATCACTTACACCGTGGCCGACGTGCCGAAGTGGAACCCGGTCAATGTGTGCTCCTACCATCTGCAAGAAGCTGGGGCGACGCCAGTGCAGGAGGTCGCTTATGCTTTGTGTACCGCCATCGCCGTGCTCGATACCGTGCGTGCCTCCGGCCGGATG
>JACQEL010000506.1 GCA_016200595.1 Deltaproteobacteria bacterium | reverse complement strand
TGAGGGCATGGATCGCGGCAATTTGGATGGGCTGGAAAATGCCATAGTCGAAATAGCTTTTCAGCCGAGACAGAGCCGCTAGCGCCTCAGAGTTGCCGCAGACAAATCCGACGCGCCAGCCTGGCATGTCATAGGACTTAGAGAGGGTGAAAAACTCGACGCCGACCTCTTTCGCTCCCGGCACTTGCAAGAAACTCGGCGGTACATAACCGTCAAAGAACAAGTCGGCATAAGCGAAGTCATGAACAACAAACAGCTCGTGCTCGCGGGCAAAGTCCACCACTCTCTTGAAGAACTCCAGGTCTACAACTGTGGTCGTGGGATTGTGCGGAAAGTTCAAGAGCAAGAACTTAGGCCGCGGCCAACACTGGCGCACCGTCTCCTGCAGCGAAGCGAAGAAATCCACTCCCGGCAGCAAGGGGACGACCCGCAGGTCAGCATTGGCAATGACGATAGAATACTGATGGATGGGATAGGTCGGACTCGGGCAGACGGCCACATCTCCCGGCCCAAGCATTGCCAAGGCCAGGTGTGACAGGCCCTCCTTGGAACCAATAGTGACCACCGCCTCAGTATCCGGGTCCAGTTCGACGCCAAAGCGGCGCTTGTACCAGTCGCAGATGGCCAGACGCAGCTTGTAGATGCCGCGCGAAGTCGAATAGCGGTGGTTCTGCGGTTTCCCCGCTGCTTCGATTAATTTCTCCACCACATGCGGCGGAGAGGCATGATCGGGATTCCCCATGCCAAAGTCGATAATGTCCTCGCCTGCGCGCCGCGCCTCCAGTTTCATTTTGTCGAGGGTGGCAAAGAGATAGGGAGGGAGCCTCTGAATACGTGCAAATTCCATAAGTGTACAGTAAAACCTTTTCGCCCTGGCTAGTTAGCCTAAAAGTGCGGCTGAACAACGGCCGTGTGTACGGGTATAGTGGATTTCCCGCGGACGGTCAAACACGGGGAGGGGTGCATATCATTTGCTGGCAATTTAAGAGAACACAGTACCTCTGCCGTCCCCCCTTCGACAAGCTCAGGGCGAACGGGGTGAGACTTGAAGCTGATGCGCAATGTACCGTTCGTGCTGAGCCTGTCGAAGCACGAACACAGCCAGCCGTATGTCCGCCAGAATTTGATATGCACCCGTTGCGGAGTATCCTTACTTACTCTCCCAAAAAATATTTCTACAGGCCTGGGGTTTCAGGGTCTGGGAGGATACAGATCTAGGGAAGGATGTCATCTACTGCGATTGTGTTCCCACTTGGCAAAGGAAGCACATCGCCGGAAAAAGCCACATGCTGTTGCCGATAATGCAGCGCGGCAGGATCAGGATCAGTCAAGACTTCAATCCTCCGGTCAGGAAGATTGACAAGCCAATATTCGGGAATCCCACTTGCGGCATAAGCTCGCGCCTTGCGGGTACGATCATAGGTCAGGCTCGTGTCCGCAACTTCAATGACCAGAAACACTTGATCCGCCCGAGGATGTGCTTGGAGATAACGATCAGGATTAGGGTGGCAAACGGCAATGTCAGGCTCAGGTTCACTCCAATTGTTCAGTACGATAGGAGCTTGCCCGCGTATTAATGCTACAGCCCCCAACCTCGTAATTAACTCAAACATAAGGACGTTCACCGTGGAAGCATGGGGAGTGAGCTGTGGGCTCATGGTGATGATTTCCCCATCCAACAACTCCATCCGTTCGTCACGAAAGAGCCCAGCTTCAGCCATGCGGTAATATTCGTCACGCGTGAAGCGATGAACAACAGGGGCAACAGAAGTGTGGGACGCCATAAGAATGAACTCTAGCGATTTTCGTTTGAATTTACCGAAGCAGGACGGGTCGTTCGCTTCTCCGGCAGGAGAAATCTCCCAACCTCATTGACTACTCCGGGGACACCACCCGTCCGTCGGTGACCTCCCAGACATGCTTGACGCGAGCGAGTTGATCCGCTTCGGCGGTCACCCATTCTCCCGCCACAACGGGGATGGTAGGGGTCCCGATCTTTGCCAACAGAGAAGCTCTCTGTGCGGCGCGCTCGACATCGGCAGGACCTACTCCCCAGGACACTTCGACAACCAGGTACACCTCAGTTCCGTCCTCTTTCCACTTCCCTCGCACCACCAAGTCCACCGAAGTAATCTGGTCCACCTCGGCGTCGGAGAGGATGCCCTTCTCTCGTGCATCTTCAAACAAAGACGTCAGCTCATCGGACGAAAGCACATGCGCACGACGGACCATGCGGCCGAAGTACGCATAGCCCTTTGTGCGGTAACGATTCTCTAACACCTCACCTTTGAGAAAACCAACGTCAACGACGAGAGTACGAACCGTCTGCACGAGTTCAGCGACCTGTTTATCCGTCTTCCGCTGCGCTTCAGTCAGCAAAATAATCTGCGTTTCAATCTGTTTCTGGGCCTCGATGAGTTCTTGGAACCGCCGATCGGTATCGGTACGTAGACTGGCCACCTGTTCTGGAAGAGAAAGCAGTTCGTCAGACAGCACCCAGCGGCGCAATTCTGCGCGCCACTCAGGTTTCTCTTCCAGAATGCGGATGAGGTCACGGAACTCTCCTACGGTAAACGGCATGTTGACTCTTACGCCTACGGTACTCTCTGCTCCTGGAGGGTGCCAAGTAGGCGGGAGGACGGTGTCCACCCGCCGGTTGTTATGCTCTTAGGCCGCTTTCGCCCGAACCTTGCTGGGCGAGAGTTGGCATTCAAAGAATTGCCCGCCTTTCATAATGACATCGAGGTTATTGCGGTCCTGTAGGACCGTGATGTCCTTGGCCGGGTTGCCGTCCACCACCAGTAAGTCGGCGAGTTTTCCGGACTCGATCGTGCCGAGATCATCTTTCATTCCTAGCAACTCGGCACCATTCTTCGTCGCCCAGGTCAGCACCTCCAGCGCCGAGATCCCAGCGCCTTTGACATAGGCCTGCAGCTCACAGGCATATTCGCCGTGTGGCATCGTGCCGACGCCGAAGTCATCGCCGATGACAAACTTGACCCCAGCCTGCTGGGCTTTCGGCAGGACTTGGTACGAATGTTCCAGTCCGCGTTCCATTCCCTCTGCGCCGCCCCAGGAGCTCTTGCCGGTGCGACGCTTCTCTTCCACGACCTTCCAGGGGAAATACAGACTTGGCGTCACGAACGCGCCCTGTTTGACCAATAACTCGATGCACTCATCGTCCATGTGGTCCCCATGGTCAATGACATCCATGCCGGCCTTCAAGCCAGCCAAGATGCCTTGCTTGGAGATGATGTGGCCGCGGATCTTTTTGCCCCGCTCATGCGCGGCCTGGGTGGCGGCATCAATCTCATCCTGATTCATGGTCATCACCTCAGCCGGCCAGAAGAGCCCATGACCACCGGTGGGATAGAGCTTGATGATATCGACACCTTGTTTGATCTCTTCCCGCACCGCTTTACGGAAATCCTCCGGCCCATCGCAAATCCGCGCCAGACCGTCCATATGCATCTTCCAGAAGCTGGGATGACAATCGACTGAGTCACCGGTGGTGACGAGGTCACGGCCGCAGGCGAGAAAACGCGGACCAGGAATCATACCCGCATTGATTGCCTTCTTAAGGGTGACGTCGATGTTATGCATGGTGCCCGCACCTACGGCGCCGGTGAAGCCCGAACGCAGCAGCAACTCCGCATTCTTGGCGGCAACCAGCGTCAGGAACGTGGGCGGATGCTTCATATCGATGTCGTTCAGATCAGTCACGTTGTCGTAGGCAACGTGGTAGTGGCACATGACCATGCCCGGCATCAAGGATTTGCCGCCCAGATCATAGACGGTGTCCTGAGCGGTCGGTTTGGGGACATCACCGTTGGTACCAACCGCGGTAATGCGCTCACCTTCGACCACTACAGTGGCGTTGGCTTTTGGCGTATGCACGCCATCAATCAGATTTGCCCCACGAAAGAAAATGCGTCCCATATGAACCTCCTTTTGCTGTGAGTGTTTGGGTTAAAATTCCGCCTGTTTCTAGCCTGTTATCAGCCACGCAATCAGGATTGTCAAGAGAAAGTAGAAAGCTAAGGGGAAAAGGCGAAAGGGGGAAAGGGGGAAAGGGGCAGAGGAGGGTCGGGGTCAGAGCCTCCCTACCCGCGCACATTCAGGCTGCCGCTAGCCGTAGAGTAGGGATATTTTTTCACGACTTCCTGGTTCAGGGTCACGCCGAGCCCTGGTCCCTCAGGGACACCCACTGTCCCGGCGGTGAAATCAAAAGGCTCTTGCACCAGCGGCGCTTCCAGCGCGCAGCCCGCCACTTCGACATAGGCACGTCCAGGGAGGGCAGCCACAAGATGAAGGGTGGCGGCAAAACCAGGACCGAAATAGAACGAATGCGCAGCCACCTGCTTGCCGTGCTGGACCGCAAGAGCCGCGATTTTGCGCCACTCGCTGATGCCACCCACTTTAGTGACGCTGGGTTGCCAGATATCCGCTGCATCTTGGGCGAGGAGGCTGTCGAAGCCGTGTACGGTTCCCTCATTCTCGCCACTGGCGATAGGGATTCCAGCTTCACGCCGCACTTGTGCCAAACCGCGATAATCGTCCGGCGGCCATAGCGGCTCTTCCAACCAAGTCAACCGATAGGGAGCGAGCGCCCTGGCCATAGCGAGAGCCTCCTCTACATTCCAAGGACAATTGACATCGAGCATCAACTCGACGCGCTCGCCCGCTACCTCACGCGCCAGACTCACGGATTTGAGGTCGATCTGGTGCAGCTTCACCGCCTGAAAGCCGGCTGCCAAACACCGCACGATAACGCGCGCGACTTCAGGCGGTGTCTGGTACCGCAGGAGGCTGATATAGGCAGGGAGCCGCTTAGCCTCATCCCCACCCAGGAGCTTGTAAAGTGGCTGCTTTTTGACCTTCCCGACGATATCCCACAGGGCAATGTCGATGGCGCTGAGCGCGAACAAGCCCAGACCGCGTCGGCCGTAGAGCAAAATAGCCTGACTCAGATGCTCATAAAGGATTTCGGGCTGGGTTGGATCAGCACCAAGGAGAAGGGGTTTGAGTTCTTCAATCACCGCGCACACTGCCAATGGCGCGCCATAGGCAAATGCCTCTCCTAAACCGGAGATACCGGCATCGGTGTGGATCTGCACAATGATCTGCTTCCCTAACCCTGCCGCCCAAAGGGACTCGGGGGTCTCATACCGCAGCGGTATGGCGAGAGGGATTATCTGAACATCGGTGATTTTCATCTACGTCTGTTGGGTTTGTTGAGTTTGTTGGGTTTGTTGAGTCTGCTGACCTGTTACTCGTTTCATCTTTTGACTCTTTTGACTCTATAGACCCAATAGACTCTTAGAGCCCCTAACAAAACAGCGAGGATCCCGGTCTTGTCATTCTGAGCGCCGCGAAGAATCTCAGAGTTTCGACTAAAATGAGACCCTTCGCTCCGCTCAGGGTGACAAGTACGGTGGTTTTGTTAGGCATTCTTAATATAATAGACCCTATGGACCCAATAGACTCTTAAAGGGATCGCAGTTCTGGCATCACCTCCGCCGCGAAGCGCGACATCGCCGTCAGCACCTTTTCGTGCGGGACTATACCACCAGGGTTGAACCAGCAAATCAACTCGTTCATGTGCAATTCTTGATGCAACTCTTTGACCCGGGCAATGCACTCCCGTGGGGAACCAAAAATCGCCATTGTTTCAGTAATCTTCTCGAAGGTAACATTCTCCACGTGTTTCTGCACATCCTGTAAATAGCGGTACGATTCGTCCGCACTTTGCGGTCGCTTCTCAGCGGCGCGCACCATAGCCGCAACACTATGGAAATAATTATCCAGGCTCGGCTCGATATCGCGGCGGACCTGAGCCAAATTTTCTCCAGGAGACAAGAAGAACATGCTGGAAACATCCGGGTTGGCCGGTACGGGCCGGTCTGTCGGCGCTGTACTCTCGGCCCAGGCCTGACGGTACGTCGCTACTTGCTCAAACATCCGGGGCAAAGGATTAACCACTGAGGCCACGAATATCGGGTAATGAGCTTTGCCGGCGAACACTGCCGTATCGGGGCTATTCGCGGCGATACGGATGGGCGGGTGCGGTTTCTGCAAAGGCTTGGGCACCACGCCGGTCTCAGGGATCTGGTAGTGTTTCCCGTCATGAGAGAACGACTCAGTCGTCCACGCTTTCTGAATGACAGTGAGTGACTCTTCAAAACGTTCACGGCTCTCTTCCCGCGACACGTTAAAGCCATTGAAGTGGATAGGAATCGCGCCACGCCCGACCCCAAACTCCAAGCGCCCATTACTGAGGATATCAACCGTCGCGCCATCTTCTGCCGCCCGCAAAGGGTGGTAGAGGGGGAGCAAGTTCACAGCAATGCCCAGGTGGATGTTCTTCGTCCGCTGGGCCACGGCAGTGGCCACAATCAGTGGCGACGACATGATGGAGAATGCTTTAAAAAAGTGCAGTTCAGCTAACCAGGCACAATCAAAGCCCAAGGTATCACCGTGCGCGATTTGCTCGATGGTTTCTTGATAACGAATGGGCTCGGACTGCGTATCCGCACATGGCATTTGATAAAAAAGGCCGAATTTCACAACTTCCCTCCTTGTCGGTCCTGACGGTTCGCGCAAGCTCAGCTGGTGTGCAGTGACCGCAATCTTTCTTGAACACGCGCACGCGCGCCCTGTCAAGCGGTGGGTGCGATACCCCCCGTAATCTTTTCCCCTATCAGTCTTCTTTCTCTGTCTCTGTCTCTGTATCTCCACCTTAACTTAGGCTATAGTCCCGAAACCGGACAAAACGCCAAAAGGAGGGACGGTCATGCCTAACAAAACGGATTACGAGAAAGGGGTAAAGATTCGCAAGAAGCTGAGCGGCAAACGCTTCGGCAAGACGAGCAGCGCGCTCGCCGAACTCGCGCCGGACATGGATGAGATGCTCAACGAAGTCGTTTTTGGTCGAGTCTGGGGGCGCCCTGGGTTGGAGTTGAAGATGCGCAGCGCCATCACTATTGCCTCGCTCATGTCCTTGCAGCGCCTGCCGCAGTTGAAAACTCATATCGCCAACGGCTTGAACGCTGGACTGACCAAGCGAGAGATCACCGAGATCCTCATCCACATCGCTTTCTATGCAGGAGTCCCCACGGCAGTAAACGCTTTTCAACTGGCCAAGGAAGTGTTCGCAGAAGCAGGCGTGTAGAGGACAGTGAAGAGTGAAGAGTGAAGAATGAAGAGTTGAAGAAAATTATTCACTCTTCACTCTTCACTTTTCACTTTTCACTCTTAACTCTTAACTTCCCGAAGGGAGCATATATGGCCTGGCCGGTGCGCTACAAGGTCGTGGGCTTGCTCATGTTGAGCACCATCATCAATTACGCCGACCGGGTCAATATCTCGGTGGCAGCGCCGGATATTATGCAGCAGACGGGCTGGGACAAGACGCAGTTCGGCATGGTCTTGTCTGCCTTTCTCTGCGGCTATGCGCTGTTTCAGTTTCCCGGTGGGCAGATCGCCGATCGCTGGAGCGCACGCAAAGTCCTGGCCTTATCGTGTCTGGGCTTCTCGCTGTTTACGGCGCTTACACCTCTCGGCCAAGTGGGCTTCGTTGTTCTGTTGATTCTGCGCTTTCTCGTCGGGGCGTGTGAGTCGATCAGTTTGCCGGCCCTGGCCTCATTTAACGCGCATTGGGTGCCACGTCAGGAGTTTGGGCGTGCACAGATGGTGAGTATCTCTGGTACTTCGATCGGCCAGATGTTCGCCTATCCGACCACAACCTGGCTTATCCAAATGTTCTCCTGGCCCGTGGTTTTTTACTTTAACGCGGCCGTGGGCTTCCTGTGGGTGGGCCTCTGGCTCTGGTATACGACTGACACCCCTCGTGAACATCCGGCAGTCAGCGCGGCAGAACTCCAGCACATCGAGGCTCACGCCATGCCCCGCGCCACGTCGCACGCGCCCTCGTTCTGGTCGATTATTAGCACCCCTGCGGTAGTGTTTTTGTGCCTTACGTATATGCTCTACGCCTTTATCGCCTGGATCTTCATCTTATGGTTCCCTACCTATCTGGTCGAAGTGCGCGGGTTTTCCCGCATGGCAATGGGGGGCATAGGGATGCTGCCTACCTTTGGCAGCTTTCTCGGTATGGTAGTCGGAGGGACCATCTCAGACTGGTTGTTACGTCGCGGGTTTAGCGCGCGGGTCGCCCGCACTCGTTTTCCTGGGATCTGTGTCGGTCTGGCGATGCCGCTGCTGCTCGCGGCCGTGCTCGTTTCCTCAACCAGCCTCTCGGTGGCGCTATTCGTACTATTCTACTTTACCTTCTCACTGGCAGTGTCCGGATATTGGACCATGCCGCTTGAGCTAGCGCCGCACGCGGTCGGCGCGGTCGGCGGGGTGATGAACACCAGCGGTAACGTCGCTGGCGTCTTGGGGCCGACGGTCGCTGGCTTCATCGTGCAGCAGACTGGCAGCTGGGTGACGCTTTTCTATGTGGCGGCGGCGTGTGGCATTA
The DNA here is from genome assembly GCA_016200595.1 of Deltaproteobacteria bacterium. Taxonomy (GTDB): domain Bacteria; phylum Desulfobacterota; class Binatia; order Bin18; family Bin18; genus JACQEL01. The sequence goes on along the minus strand of JACQEL010000506.1, from coordinate 4,170 downwards.
TCAGCAGCTTGATTTTCACCCTGTTCGTGACGACCGACCCGATTAAGATTGCCGGGTTGGAGGCTGAGGCTGATGAAAGGAAGGTAGAAGCACGGGTTGGGTTAGGGCACTAAGCAGTTCGGCGTCTTTCAGTTTGGAATCCTTTTAGTCTCGGACGAGTTCATACCGATCGGGCGGCTCTATCAGCAGAACCTGCTCCTTTGTTCGATCAAAGATACAAGTGAATGTGTCTAAAACATCCCTTCCTAGAAGGGGAACATCTGAGGCATGGGGATCGAGAAACACATTCAGTGTTCCCTCTAGAACTTGCGCTCCTACGGGTGAGATCAGCCTCACCTGCGTTGGGTATTCAATGTAGGGAACTCCCTGGCCTCCTACCCCGCCAACATCATCCTTCACAGTTACTCCTGAGGTGTCAATTCCTAACATGGCAATACTGCGTTGAGGCAAGAAGGTAATATCCGCCCCAGTATCCACCAGAAAGGACTGCTTTATCCATCGCCCATCAGTCGAGAGAACATAAGCAGTCAAAGAGGGACGATAGGCTCCAGCATTGAACCGATAGCGACCGTAAAAGATCACAGAGCTTTGACCTGCCTTTTCCAAGGGATGTACTCGACGATCGGATCACGGTCTGGAAAAGCTGCTTTGGCTTGTGACTGAACCTCCTCCCAGCTCTCTCCTACGAAGAGTTGGTGGTTCACTACCGCGATAAATTTGCCTTTACACCGCGTCTCGATTTCCTGTGCATGAGCGGAAAGCCACTCATAGTCTTCTTCATCTTGCTGAAACTTCTCAAGATCTTCCGGCGTGACTGCTTCGGTCCGAACGACTTTGAAGGGCATAGCTCTAGGCTCCTCTTTTCCTAACTATCCTGCCACAGGACAACCCAGTTCTTCAATCGTATGCATGAGTGTCTGCCAAATCCATTTTCCCGTCTTGACAACCAAGGCTACCGGCAGGCAGGCTAAGAGCGGAAGTAAGGAGAAGCGCATGGCAGACGCCGCACCCACGGCTCCCGCAAGCCCTCGGCTTTCGTGGCTTGATGGGATGAAAGGGATCTCTATTTTGTGGATCGCTTTCTTCCATTTCTTTGGCACCTACGCTAACGGCCGCTACCCCGGTCCCCTTGGACCGCATTACTTCTCTGCCTTTGTCTCACAGTGTGCTCCGTCCTCTGTGTTGGGCACTGTAGGCTGTATCGCCCAAGGTTTCTTGGTCGCGACCGCCGAGGTCGGTTTTCATGCGGTGTCGGTCTTCCTTGTGCTCAGCGGATTCGGCCTGACCTATTCGCTCGCACGGACTGGTGAACCGGAGGGCGGCTGGATCGGTTGGTATCGTGGGCGCTTACTGCGGCTATTTCCGATGTACTGGGTGGCTCACTTAGTGTATCTGGTCTCCCCTTTTATTGCGCGGCCCGAGCCGTTGGATTATCGCTTCCTGTTGAGCTTTCTCGGGGATCGTATCTACCCGGTAGACATGATCTTTTTCTACGCTAATCCGGCCCTGTGGTACTTCGGCTTGCTCTTGGAATTGTATCTGGTCTTCCCTCTGCTCTTCCGTCTGTTGCAAAAACTCGGTGTGACCTGGTTTCTGGTTCTCTGTGGCCTTGAAACCCTGATTAGCCGTTATCTGTTACTCTGCGTGATCAGCGCGAGCGGGAATTACTTGCAGGGTGCATTCTTTGGGACACGGCTGTGGGAATTCGCCCTAGGAATGGCGCTCGGTCTGCTCTTCCGCCGCCAGCAGGTGGTCGTCGAGGAACGGCTGTTCACCAGCTGGACATTCTTCAGCGGTGTCGTGATTTACATCTTAGGTCTGTATAGTTACGCTACGACCGTATCGTACACCGTCACCGACCCTTTTATTGGCACTGGTCTGTCCATTATCCTCGCGCACGTCGCGCTCTGGAGCGGATTGCTGCCGCGCCTAGGGAGGACGCTGGCTTACGTTGGCGCCTTCTCGTATGGACTCTACCTGCTGCATCAACCGTACGTCATTTATTTCGGCGAACGGATGCGGACTCTCAGTCCCCTGGTGTTTATCGTCCTGGCAGGGGCGATCATCGCCGTGCTCACTATGGTGGCTATCCCGTTAGAGCGTTATGTCAATCAACTGACCAGCCGTGTGCTTGATCGAAAGAACGTCAGTCGTCTGCCGTTGAAAGAAAGCGCAAGGCAACCCGCCGCGTAGAGACGCCCCGTCGGGGCGTCTCTACCTTAGGAAAGCGCGCTCCCGTAAATCCTCATCTGCTACCAGCTATAATGGTTTTCAGTTAGAGGTGCTCTCTCCTAATGGGAGCGCGGGCGTCTCGCCCGCCTGAAAAGCGCCCAAGCTGATTCTGCTGGCGAACTACTGGTAGTCACCTTCACCCGACGCTCAAGCATCGGGCTCAAGCTACGCAGCCCGGTGAACCGGGCTCTGAGGGGGCTTAAGCCCCCTTTGTCGGTTGAGCCCGGAGCTTCAGCTCCGGGCGGAGGCAGACTGAGGTTGAATTCGCCAGCAGAATCAAGATGGGCGCGCTCCCAGGAGGCACGCAAGTGCAAACCACTATAATTGTCTGGATATAAAGTCCCCTCGTACTAAGCAGCGGCATCGTCTACATTATGGAAACGATGGCTACCTTTTCGCCATTTCTGACCTATGAAACGGGACTGCGCCGTCGGGCTATTCTTGCCTCGGTCGGTGTTGGTGCCGCGTTGTTGGTCGTCAAATTTCTCGCGGCCTGGCTCACCGGTTCGGCGGCAATTCTCTCTGACGCTCTGGAGTCGATCATCAACGTGGTCGCCAGTGGTTTCGCTTTCTACAGCATCATGCTCAGTGCGCGCCCGCCTGACCGCTCACACCCTTACGGGCACGGCAAGATTGAACCGTTCTCCGCCGGTTTCGAGGGCGCGCTGATTATCCTGGCGGCGCTCGCCATCCTCTGGCAAGCGCTACCGGGAGTCTTGATGCCGCACCCGCTCGCTCAGCTCGACCTCGGTATCGTCCTGGTGCTGGGAGCCGCAGTGGTCAACGCCGGGCTCGGCTTGTACCTCATGCGCGCCGGCACCCGCACCCGCTCGCTGACGCTCGTGGCTGACGGCAAGCATATCCTCACCGACGTCTACACCAGTGTTGGGGTGGTGGTCGGGTTGGTCTTGGCGCGCTGGACTGGGTGGATGGTGCTCGACTCGCTGACAGCCTGCGCTGTAGCGGGCAATATTATTTTGTCTGGAGTCGGACTGCTGCGCCAATCAGTCAGCCATTTGATGGACGAAGCCGACGAAGCCGTGCTGCACAATATCGTCGAGACTTTGCAAAACACCCGGCGCCCAGAGTGGATCGATCTCCACCATCTCCGTTCCTGGCGCTCGGGTGACCGCCATCACATCGACTTTCATCTGACCTTGCCACGCTATTGGAACCTGGAGCAGTGTCACGACGCGGAGACCTCGGTTGAAGAGTGGCTGGTCGAGCACCTGGGTGGACAAGGAGAGGCGCTGGTCCACCTCGACCCCTGCACTCCTCATCACTGCCCTTTGTGTCGAGTGCTCGACTGCCCCGTGCGGTCCACGCGCTTCCGTACCATGCCGGTGTGGACAGTCGAATTGGCCACCGGCAATCCTCTGTTCCGCTATGTTCCTCAGCGGCAAGAGCCTGCCAGTAGAGAGGAGCCTCAGGCGCCTGCCGCCCCACAAAGCTCAGCGGCCTCCTCTCGTTGAGAGCTTCTACTTCTTGGCTAACGTACTGGCTCCGCACATGCGGTTTACTACTGAGAGAATCACTTCAGTCCCGTTCTCAAAAGCCTCCCGCCTGATGCTCTCGTTTGGCTGATGGGCCTGTTCAAGATCGCCAGGGCCACAAATTAACGAAGCAATCCCTGCTCGGGCAAATTGACCTCCATCGGTGGCAAACGGCGCGCCGCCGCTGGTGTGTCTTTGCAGAATGGCAAAGAGTACGCCTTCGAGAGGGGTTTCCCGCGGGGAGAGCAGGGGCGGCACAACGAACGGGTCACTCAGCTCGATAGTCGCTCGGTGATGGGGAGAGCCGTAATCGCGGGCATCGATCGCTTGCAAGCGGCGAGCGAGCTCGCGATAAGCTTCTAAGGGATCGGCCTGTGGGAGCGGACGATAACTGACTTGTACAGTGCACTCTTCGGCAATCATATTTGCCGCCGTTCCTCCGCGA
>JACQEL010000505.1 GCA_016200595.1 Deltaproteobacteria bacterium | reverse complement strand
GATTGACGAAGAGCAGCAGGGGATTGTGACCGAACGTTTGCGAAAAGCTGCCGACCGCCTCCTCATTCCTCTGCCGGTGATCTCGTCCGATCATTGGGAGAGAGGTCCGCAGACGGGCGTTTGGCACCTGACCTCGGAGGGTGCCGCGAAGGTCAGGAGAGCGCTCCACGAGGAGCGAAAACGGCGACAGGAAATTTGGTTACCCTGGCTGGCCCTCGTAGTTGGACTCATCGGCGCTTCGATAGGGCTGGTGGTGGCTGTGAAAGAAGGATGAGGAGCATGGGCAAATCGCACCGGTGGAATAGCCTGGTTGCGATTTTTGCGGTTTAATGTGAATGTGCACCACGTCGCTGGAGGGTCTTGAAGAGGCGGCGTGACTGCAATTGCGCGCGAAGCGATCACAAAGGAGGGCACATGCGACTCTGGGTAGTCGTGGGACTGGCAGGTTTATTCTTGCCGTCTCTCGGGCTGGCGGAAAACGTGAAGGAAGCTATTCAATTCCTTTCCACTCCAGAGGCAGAATGCCGCTACGTAGCGACACTCGTAAATAATGCGAAAGCGTCTCTGCATAGCGCCCAAGACCTACGGGAGGAAGCTGAACAACTCGTCGTCGTGGGCGAGTACCGCGAGGCGACACGAAAAATGATTGCGGCGGGGACCATGGCCCGCATTACTGCGGTAGAGGACATGCACAAAGTCACAGCGGCAACACGGGCAATCCGGGTCAAGCGTGGCCTGTTGCCCGCTTGTGCGGAACCGCTTTACGAAGAAGGCCAGAAGGGAGTGACTGCAGCCCTCAATTTTGCTAGTGAATGTGCCGTACGAGCCCAATCGCTGGTTCAGCTCGCCATCAGTAAATGAAGACACCCCCGCTGATGAATTTTGATGCGTAAAACCGGTAATCGTGGACCTGTAGAGACGCGACATGTCGCGTCTCTACGCTGATGGCATTACCGAATTTATTTGTCAAAAGCCATTAGGAAACATGAGGAAGATCCTACTCGTACTCGGGCTGCTCGCCCTTGCGCTGCCGGCATGGGCCGGAGAGGTGCAGCCGCAGAAGCGGGACAAAGAACTTCTCCACTTCGATTTCCGTGGGTACCGGATCGGTGATCCACTCCCCCCCGCTGTCGCGCACATCCATGGTTGTAATAAGCAGCCTCTCCCCGAGCATATGGTGTGCGCTGAGCCGATTGATCTCATCGGCGATATGGTAGGCAGCGTGCAGTATACGGTGACGCGCGGCCGCCTCGTGCAGGTACTGATTCTTCTAGGCCTCGAGAATTCCAGTGCGATGCGGGCCGCCTTGACAGAGCAATTCGGCGCTCCCCACGAGGAAGAATCCATCGTCATGGAGACGCCGGTCGGCATGCATATTCCGACTGAGATCGCGATCTGGCGAACAGACTCCGATGAGTTAATCTTGCACAAGTACGGAACCGACAACCGGACCGGGTTTGTCGAAGTTCGCTTTCAGAAAAGAGCGCCGACAGAGCAAAAGCGTGCCGACGAAGGAGCCAAGAAAGCGGCACGGGATTTTTAATCAGGTCTGCGACTCTCCCCGCCAAGTTGCAAAAGGAAGGCACTCGCTGCTCGTGCAGGATCAGGCGCCGCGCTCAGAGCCGAGATTACCGCAATGCCGTGAGCGCCGGTACTGAGAACCTCGGCCGCCCGTTCAACGGTGATTCAACCGATCGCCAGGAGTGGACTCGGGCTTTGTGCTACGGCTTGGCGCAAACGCATAATCCCTTGAGGCTCTCCATACTTGGCTTTGCTCGGGGTAGCATAGACCGGCCCAAAAACCAGGAAGTCAGCTCCTACAGCCGCAGCGATTTCTTCCGAGTTATGAGTAGACACACCGATCAGTTTGTGCGGGCCCAAGAGCTGACGAGCAACGGCGACGGGAACAGACGTCTGCCCGAGATGCACCCCGTCAGCCTCTACTGCGAGGGCGACATCCAACCGGTCGTTGATCAGCAGACGCGCCTGATAGCGGGCGGTTAACTCGCGCAATTGAGCCGCGAGTTGATACAGCGCTCTCCCTTCAAGATCTTTTTCGCGCAGCTGCACGGCTTGCACACCGCCCTCGAGTGCGGCACGAACGACCTCCAGGAGGGATCGACCAGCAGTCTGTTGACGATCAGTGACGAGATAAAGGCGGAAATCAATCAAGGATAAGAGATGTTTTAGCGGATGGCTTACGTCTAACATCTCGCCAGCCACCCAGGTAAAGTGAGAACTGGTTAATCACATTGAGGACTTGGGTGCTTACTGCGCCTACGACTAAATCAGACTTCAAGAGATTGGCACACCAGAGTTGTCATCCTGAACCCTTCGGCGGAGCCTGTCCTGAGCATCCTCGAAGAACTCAGGAGAAACTCCGTGAAGGGGCTCGCGCTGAGATTCTTTGCTGCACTCAGAATGACAGGGCCGGGTGGTCGCATAGGAAAGCGTACCAATGTCATGCCTTTTGGCTTAGAGCGTTCCTTCTAGCGGACTCGACGCCGTGGCGTAGAGCTTCTTGGCAATACGACCCGCCAGGAAGGCTTTTCTGCCGGCTTCCACACCCAACCGCATGGCCTCGGCCATCAAGACTGGATCTTTAGCTCCAGCGATCGCCGTGTTCATCAACACCGCATCGCAGCCTAGTTCCAACGCCACGGCTGCATCAGAGGCCGTGCCTACGCCCGCATCGACAATCACTGGCACCCGACTCTGCTCTAGAATGATACGAAGATTGTAGGGGTTGCGGATACCCAGGCCCGAGCCAATCGGCGCCGCCAGGGGCATTACCGCCGCACACCCGAGTTCTTCGAGCTTCTTACAGGAAATCGGATCGTCCTGAATGTATGGAAGAACGATGAAGCCTTCTTTGATCAAGATTCTTGCGGCTTCCAACGTAGCCGGGATGTCAGGAAAGAGGGTGCGTTCATCGCCGATGACCTCAAGTTTGACCATATTGCCGATCCCCGCCGCACGCGCTAATCGACAGGTACGCACTGCATCTTCGGCAGTGTAGCAGCCGGCTGTGTTCGGGAGGATTGTGTACACTTTTGGGTCGATATAGTCGAGAAGATTTTCTTTCCCTGGCTCGGTAATGTTCACCCGACGTACTGCCACGGTAACGATTTCTGCTCCGGAGGCTTCGATCGCACGTTTGGTCTCGGCAAAATCCTTATACTTACCAGTGCCAACAATGAGTCGCGATTGGTACTCCTTGCCAGCGAGCACGAATGGATCTTTCATAACCTACCCTCACTCACTCATCCGCCGCCGACGAAGTGAACGACCTCGATCTCATCGCCCGGTCGTAAGCGATAACTGGTATATTCGTCACGGGGAATAATGTTGCGGTTGAGCTCAACAGCGATACGCCGACCCGTAAGCCTCAGGTCGGCCACTAGATCTGCCAGAGTCCAGCCCTCACGGCAACTCCGTTCTTCGCCATTAAGGACAACGGTCATAGGGCCTTACCATAATCTTTCAGTTTTCTCTTTACAACCCTGGAGGCTTTTGCTATGTCCCCTTCTCTATCCATACTTCATGATCATTGTCATTCCCAACCGTCCCGAAGGAGCGTGCCATGTTGAGGGTGAGTCGTGCACTCATCAGTGTCAGCGATAAGCGCGGAGTGATCGACTTCGCCCGCGCTCTGACGGCGCTCGGTATAGAGATTCTCTCTACCGGCGGCACTGCCAAAACTCTCACCGACGCTGGCATTCCAGTGGTGCCGGTTGAGAACTTCACCGGCTTTCCCGAAATGCTTGATGGTCGAGTCAAAACCCTCCACCCCAAGATTCATGCCGGGATCTTGCATAAGCGGAGCGACCCCAACCATCAGCAGACTATGGTTACCCATGGGCTGAAGCCAATTGATCTGGTAGTAGTCAACCTCTACCCCTTCGAACAGACTGTCGCCCGGCCTGATTGCACCTTTGCCGAAGCGGTGGAGAACATTGATATCGGTGGACCGTCATTGTTACGTGCGGCAGCTAAGAATCATGCCGATGTCGGAGTCGTGGTTAATCCAGACGACTACCCTGCTGTACTTGAAGCCCTGCGGACGAACAGCGCTCTGTCTGCCGAGCAGAAGTTCGCCCTGGCGAAGAAGGCCTTTCGCCTCACCGCCCGCTATGATGGCGCGATCGCTGATTATCTTGGCAGTCTAAACGACGCGGGACAGCGGGTTTCTTTCGGTGAGACCTTGCACCTCCAATATGTCAAAGCCCAGGACTTGCGGTACGGCGAAAATCCGCACCAGGCTGGAGCGTTTTACCGGCAGGTGGAGATTAACGAGCCTTGCATCGCCAATGCTCGGCAACTGCAAGGGAAAGAATTGTCCTTCAACAATATTGTCGATGCCAACGCGACTCTCGAGTTATTGAAAGAGTTCGATGAGATCGCGGCGGTAGCGATTAAACATACCAATCCCTGTGGAGCGGCAACCTCGACGGTTTCTCTGGCTGATGCCTTCCGCAAGGCCCGGGCCTGTGATCCGGTGTCGATCTTTGGTGGCATTGTTGGCCTCAACCGTGAAGTAGATGGCGAAACCGCGCAAGAAATTCTTAATCTGTATCGAGAGGGATTTCTGGAGATTCTTCTGGCTCCGCACTTTTCTGCGCAAGCGGTAGAAATGCTGGCCTCGTCGAAGCGGCTCCTCAACATTAGACTGATGGAAATCCCGACCTTACCTCACCTGTCACCTGCACGATTGGAAGCGAAGCCGG
>JACQEL010000504.1 GCA_016200595.1 Deltaproteobacteria bacterium | reverse complement strand
TCATCGCACCACAGCGTGCACGCGTTTGACTTGGCTCAAGCGTGTGGCAAAGGCCAACACCGCCAGAATGTCTTCCAGTTCTAAATCCTCAGAGTCCGCCAGAATTTCTTAGTTGCTCATTCCCGCACTCAGCAACTCCAAGATCATGTCCACTGGATACCGTAAGCCTCGGATACAGGGTTTTCCATGGCAGATGTCTGGATTGATGGTGATCCGTTCCAGGAGCTTTGATATATCTGTTGCTTGTTGCTCCATAACTTCTCTCCTCTTTCTGATGCGAGGGTGTCTGTCTCCTGAAAATATTTGATCTTCACGGCGGCGTCCACGGCCACTCTTCTACAATTAGTTCTACGGTCTTAACCTGGTGTGTCAATTCGCCGCGGTTGCCGTCCCCTTTTCAGTACAACACCTGCTCGTCTTTGAGGCGAGCAATTTCTCGCGGGGAGTAGCCGAGCACGTCGCGCATCACCTGGTCAGTATCCTGGCCTAACAAGGGCGCGGGCATCTGCACCCCGTTCGGCGCATGCGTCAGCAGCCAGGGAATTCCCGTGTGGGTGCGCACGCCCACTTCGGGATGTGAGAGCCGGACGAAGAACTCGCGGGCATTGAGGTGCGCATCGTCCACGAGATCTTTGCTGGTCATCGACGGAAACGCCGCCACCCCGACCGCCTGCAGCGTGCGCGTCACTTCCCACTTCTCCCGCGTAGCGGTCCAGGCAGTCAGGATCTGCTCGAGGGCATCCTCGTTGGCTTTGCGCGCTTGCGCGGTGTGAAACCGTGCGTCATCCCTGAGCTGTGGTTGCCCGATCACCTGACACAAAGCGTGCCACTCTACCTCAGTACCGCAGGCGATAGTGACCCATTCATCTTCTCCGAGGCAACGAAAACAGTTGTGCGGCGCCAGCCACGCATCACGATTGCCTTGCCGGGGCGGCTGCGTGCCATTCATAGCATAGTCCATCCACCCTTCCGGCGCTAACGCCTCCATCGCCTCCCACAGTGACACGTCGATGTGTTGGCCATGGCCCGTGCGCTGACGCGCTGCCAGGGCCGCACAGATGGCTACCGCGGCATGAATCCCGGAGTTGGGATCCCCATAGGAAATCCCTACTTCCTGCGGCGTCCCTCCCTCATAACCGGTGAGTGACGACAACCCCGTCAGCGGCGCAATGGCTGGACCGTACGCTAAATAGTTACGCTGTGGACCCGTATGCCCATAGCCTGAGATGGAAGCCATAATGACATCGGGCTTGAGCTTTTTCAGTTCCTCGTACCCTAACCCCAGATGGTCCATGACGCCGGTGGCGAAGTTCTCGACGACGAGGTCACTCTTCGTGACCAATTCTTTCGCAACGGCAATGCCTTTCGCGGTTGTCAAGTTCAGCAGGAGACTTTTCTTCCCCTGATTCCACTGGTTGAACAGCGCGCAGCGATTTATCCCCGGCTCTATATCTTTGGGATAGAACGGCAGCCGCCGGGTCAAATCAAGGCGCGTTTGCGACTCGATCTTGATTACCTCTGCTCCCAGGTGCGCGAGATGCATGGTGCAGTAGGGACCCGCCCATACCCAGCTAAAATCGGCTACCCGCACGCCTTCGAGCGGGAGGCGGGCAGGAGCCGTCCGGAGTCCGAGGTCCGCAGTCCGGAGTCCTTCCGGGTTTTCCTTAACGTGCTCGGGACTTTTTGTGACTTGTCCGAGACTTGCCTTGACTTCTTCGTTATGCTCGCCCTGTAACGGAGCGGAGCGGCGTATCTTCCACCACGGCTCATGAAGCTGGTAAGGTGCGCCTAGGTGCTGGAGCGTCCCAGCGCGGGGATGGGTCACATCGACGAAGAAGTTTCGGGCGTGCAACTGTTCCTGACGGGCGAGCTGAGACATGGAAAAAACCGGCGCAAAACAGATGCGATGCTCCTGTCCGGCGCGAAAAAGGTCTTCTACCCGCCACTCTTTCATCCATTCAATCAGGTACATGCGCAACACGTCCTGGTTTTTGGTGCGGTTCATCACCCCTTGAAAAATCTCCCACGTGCTCCACTCAGGATTACCCATCAAAGTGAGGAGCCGCTGCCATTGGTCTTCTTCAGCCACCGCGAGAAACATGAGACCATCCTGGCACTCGAAGATTCCCCACGGATACAGCAAGCGTTTGCCCAGCCGTGAGGCGACCTGCCCTTGATAGGTATAGTAAATGATATTCAGCTCCAGAAACGAGGCGATATAGGCCTGGCTGGACAGATCGATATGTTCTCCTTCGCCAGTCCGCAGCGCACGAGAGTAGGCAGCTAGCGCGGCTGTGGCGGCGGCTAACCCGCCTTGAAAATCGGCCTGTTGCCCGGCCGCTTTCAGCGGCGGCAGCTCCGGGTGATCTGAACCACCTGGACTGAGCCACGCCCAGCCACCGCCGTGAGCGACAGTGAGTTCATAGGCGTGGTAGTCCTTATGCGGTCCAGTCAGCCCAAAAGGGGTGATCGAACACATCACCAACTGGGGATTGATCGCGCGAAAGGCCGAGTAGTCGATACCCAGGGCAGCCATCTCAGCGGGTGGATAGTTGTGGATCAAGAGGTCGGCCCAGGCTACCAGGCGAGCAAACACTTCCTTGTCCTGGCGGAGGTTCAACGTACAGCCGCGCTTGTTAGTATTCAGATAGAGAAACAGACCGCTTCGCTCAGGGTCGACGCTCCCCTGCGGAAAGGGCCCGCGCTGGCGGGCACGGTCTCCAGCAGGTTCTTCCACTTTGATGACGTCTGCGCCGAGGTCAGCCATCAGTTTGGTGGCATACGCCGCCGAGACCATATGCCCCAGTTCGAGGACCTTCACTCCTTCGAGTCCCTGCATGTGAGTCCCTCCTTATTCTCCACAGACATTGTTACATTTAGCCCCGAGGCGTCAGCAACTTTTGCATTTGCGCCGCAGTTGGGGCTTTCTCAACCTTCTGCAGAGTTGGAGTCATACAATCCCAGGGCTGAGCGCTTCCGGTCCACACCTGCACCAAGGGCTGAAATTGGCTCGGATCATCCAAACTTGCAGCCCACAGCCCTTGCAGGTCCGGGACAAGTTCCGCTTGGATAAAGACGGGAGAGCCACACTCTGGACAAAACCCCCGACTCACCTGGTTGCCACTCTCCGCCTTGACATCGTAATACCTGCTCTTTCCCGTGAGGGTCAGCGTCGCTTTCGCGACGTAGAGCACCGGGCAAAACGCGCTGCCACTTGCCCGTTGGCAATCCCGACAGTGACAATTCCAGGAGAACACGGGGTCAGCCGAACATTGATAGCGAATCGCGCCACACGCGCAGCCGCCAGAAAAGGGAACCACCATAGCTGCACTCCTTCCTGCTTCAGGTCCCTATCACTTGGCGAGGGGCAACGAAAGAGTTGCGACGGCTGTGATCGTCTCTTTTTTTCACGTGCATCGCTGCCTTGAGTAACGAAGGTAGGCATTATAAAAGGAAGCGCACCGGCAGGAGAATGAAAGGACACGACTTATGAATATCGGCATTTTGGTTCCCGCTACTGCGGAGACGCGTAACATTGCCGCCATCGCCCAGCGTCTAGAAACAGCAGGATTCGAGTCCTTGTGGATTCCTGAACATCCTGTGATTCCCGTCGGCTTTCAGACGCCAGTACCCGGCGGCGGAAGGCTGCCGACGCATTACAACCGTTGGGCTGATCCCTTTCTCGCCCTCACCGTAGCGGCAACAGTAACGAACAGTCTGAAGCTCGCGACGGGAATTTGTCTGCTCCCCGAGCGCAACGCGCTCATGACGGCCAAGATCATCGCGACCCTCGATCTGTACTCCGGCGGGCGCGTGATCCTCGGCGTCGGCGCCGGCTGGTTACGCGAAGAAACCGAGGCGATGGGCGCGAATTTCCGCCTGCGCTGGAAACTGCTGCGAGAAACCGCCGAGGCCATGCGCATCTGTTGGACGCAGCCGGAACCGAGCTACAAAGGCGAATTGGTGCAGTTCCCGCCGGTCTACTGCGACCCTAAGCCCGTGCAGCCCTCAGGCCCGCCGATCTTTCTGGGCGGCCATGTGCCCAAGGCGTTGGAGCGGGTCGCGCGCACCTATGATGGCTGGTGTCCGCTGGCGAATGATCCGGCCGACTACAAAACCAAGGTGAACACCATCCGGCAACTGGCGCGTGATTACGGGCGCAATCCCGACGCGCTGACGATGTCGGCGTTTGTTGATCCCCAGAACGGTGCCCTGTCGGTAGATACGCTGAAAGCCTTCCGAGACGCCGGAGCGAGCCGCATTGTCCTCTTCTCACAGTCCTTCGCCAAGGAAATTGCCGAAGGCAAAGCGCTGGAGTGTATAGACCGTGTCGTGCAGGTCGTGGAGCGGGCGCAGAAGGTGTAAGGCCTAGTCCTCCCGCACCCGTCGCGATTTCCTACAGTGATTTGCCCTTGGCTGTGCCCTGGGAGCGCGACCATCTGGGTCGCCCCGCAAAGCGGGCGGGACGCCCGCGCTCCCAGTAGAGGACTCAGACGAGTCAAAACTACTGGATACGCCCTCACGACCCCCTACCTGGGAATGACAGGTAGGAGGAGGTACGAGACCATCTCGTCCTGATGGAACACCATCTGCCGCGTAGGTATCCCCTTGGTCCCCTCGCCGAACGGCTCTCCGGTATTGAGGTTGCGATCGAAGCGCGGGAAGTTGCTTGAGCTGATTTCGAGCCGGATCCGATGACCCGGAAGGAAGACGTTACTCGTGGCCCACAAATCGATGGTGAACAGATAGGGCGTTCCCGACTCCATGAGCTTTGGCGCGCTGGCAGACTCCCGGTAGCGAGCGCGGATGATGCCATCCAGGAGATTCTGGGCGTAGCCGTTGGGATGCACGTCCACGAGTTTGGCGGTGAAGTCGGTATCGACCGCCGCAGACGACGCCCACAGGGCGACGGTCACGGGTCCGGTAACCTCCAGCGGTTGCT
>JACQEL010000503.1 GCA_016200595.1 Deltaproteobacteria bacterium | reverse complement strand
TGTTTGTCATCCGTGATTTCCTCCACAACTTTGCGGACCTCTGGCCCAAAGATGGTGTCCAATTCCGCTGGCGTGGTCTGGGTATCTTCGAGGGTATCGTGCAAGATGGCAGCCTGGAGGATAACGATGTCGGTGACCCCGCCCACGCGAGCCAGAAGTTCGGCGACCTCGATGGGATGGTTGATATAGGGGGAGGCTTCGGCGCCCTTGCGCCGCTGGTCGCGGTGTTTAGTGGCGGCAACATGCAGGGCCTGTAAGATGGTCACAAGATCACAAGAAGTGTTCATACGATGCATCCTCTGAAAAGAAACCGCGCCAAGCCTCTCTGCCAGGAGGGCAAGGCGTGAAAAGTCACGTGCACGATCTCATAGCCTGAGTGCGCATCGCCGCCCGCGGAAAAAGGGCCAAAGCCTTTGAGAAACTTAGAGTTGCCGGTAGGGTTGTCGATAAGCATAGAAAGCTCCAGTATTCAGTTTCGAACAGAGCAGTGAGGAATGATCTTGAGGGGAATTCTTGTCTCCAGTGTCATAGTTCCTCCTTTTTGCCGGACCTGATCAGACAATCCCAGCCATAGCTTATTTTCGCCTCTTCGGGCAGCCCGTCGTCGGTGGTATAGTAAACTCTGGTAGTCACAAACGATGAGAAGATCAAGAGACGCTTTGGTAAAATCATGAAATGTAAAACTCCACCAGTAGACGCTCGCTCCTGCAGAACCCAAAGAACCCTGCACCCCCGGGTACCGGTTATGAAACAAGTGCTGGTCATTCTGGTGACCGGCCTCCTGTGTGTCTCCTGTGAGCAGATCGGCGGTCTCAGCGGAACCAACGCAAAGAAAGCAACCCGGGAAGTCCACGGACTGAATGGCCCAATCCACTCTGTTTCAGTGGCAACTGCAGCGCCAGTGGACAAAAACGGCACCTGGGAGCCTGGAGAACAACAACTCGCGAGTGTGGACTCGTATGACAAAACAGGAAACCGCACCGAGCGCGTCGTCTACGCCGCCGATGGCACGATCAGCAGTAAAATAGTCTTTACTTATGACGACCAGGGGAACGAAACGGAGGCTACCTGGTACAATGCCAACGGAACCTCAGAAAGCCGTCTCGTCTCAACTTACAACGCCGAAGGGCGCAGGACCGAGGCCCGCTCGTACACGGCTGAGGGGACACTCATCCGCCGCACGGCGTTTACCTATAATGCCCAGGGGAATGAGACTGCCGCGCACGGGTACACTCCTGAGGGTGCGCTTGAGAGTCGCACGGTTTCGACCTATGACGACAAAGGGAACCTTGAGGCAACAGCCTGGTACTACGCCGACGGCAAACAAGGTGGGCAGATTACCTATAAGTATGATTCTAAAGGCACGCGGCTCTCTTCCAGTACCTTTGATTCCGCTCCGGATGGAGCGCTCCAGAGCCGCATGGACATCACTTATGATGTTCGCGGCAACCCTACCGAAGTCATGTGGTACGGTGACAACAGCACAGTTAAGAAGAGAGAAACCTCCACCTACCGGTACGACATTTTTGGCAACTGGACGCAGCGGACTACCACGACATGGGTATCGACAGACAGTAAATCCTTTTTTGAGCCGCCCGTCGTCAGCTACCGCACGCTTACCTACTATGGCAAAGGGGCGGGTCTATCCGGGGCAAATGCTTCGCCCCTACCCACGCAGCTACGAACAGTGTCCTCATGTCGTGCATTCCGGTTTAGCGCCACTTAAAGTTGGAGATTAACCACAACGAGAGCAACAGGAGACCAACTCCCATGGTAAACATCACTCTTCTGGCAAACAGTCGGGCACTTCTGCCAAACGCGTGTCGTTCGACTTGACTGCCTAACAGATAAGCTAATTTCTTGTTCTCAGGCACGTCGTTGAGCAGCATCGTCCTCTCCTCAATGTTCATCTTTTCACCTGCTTGGTAGTATGCCACAGCGCGGGTGCCCGACGCGAGCAGGCTCTAAAGATAAACGTCAGCAGGATAACGCCGAATCAAGGTGAGACGCAAGGGGAATATCAGGGAGGGGAGACTCGCATAACTGATTTGACACCTCGGTCCCAGGCTCTGCCTGGGAATGCAAGTCCCAAGTGTGGCAGAGCCACGACCCCATGGCATACCCAGGCGGAGCCTGGGTATGAGAAAGATGGTGTCATTCCCGCGTAAGCGGGAATCCAGTTCCTCGACGGTTTTGGTAGTGGCTCTTAGGCTCCGTCCATAAGGACTTTTCGTTCGGTGAAAAGCCACTTGCCATCTCGCTTCACCAACGTATCCTCGTACTCGCCGGCAATGACCACTTTCGTGCCACTTTCTTTACTCGTCGAGGTCATCAGCAGAAAACACCGAGAGCGAGCCTCGCTGCCATTGACCTCAGTCTGAATGTTGGTCACGTAATGACGTAAGTGTGGCGTAGCCGCCGTCAGCTTCTTCACCTCAGCGGTGAAGCGGTCTAACTCTCGATGCGCAGCGAAGCGGCCAATCATGCCGTCAAAGATCCCCTCCGGCGCAAAGCAGGTCGCCCAGCCCTGAAAGTCATTATGGTCGATGGCATAATTGTAGCGGGCGATAAGTTCAGCGATGGCCTCTTTTTCGCGGGCCAGTTCCTCTAGCGTCATAAAGCCCCTCCTTTCTTGACATCCCTCTATCGCCGCCTGCGTAGATACGCAAGTTCTCTCTGGTCAAATTTTTCTTGCCTCCCTACTGGCATTCGGTTACAGTTGCGCAATCGCGGAGGAGCGCTATGGAACTTGCCACTCTGGAACCGCCAAAATCGAAAGGACTGCCAATATCAGGCTTGGACTGGCTGGGAATCTTCGTGCCGGTTGCTTTCGTGGTTAACTACACGCCCGCGCTCTACAACAAACTCGCGCTCTTTGCCTGTTCGTGTCTGGCCTTAGTGACACTCTCAGCTTGGATCGGCCGGGCGACAGAGCATCTCGCCGTCAGTGTCGGTGAGACTATTGGAGGATTGCTCAATGCCTCCTTCAGTAATTTGCCGGAAATTATTTTTGGTTTGATTGCCTTAAAAGGAGGACTAACTGACCTCGTCAAAGCCTCCATGACCGGTGCGATCATTGGCAATCTGCTCCTCGTGATGGGCCATGCTATGACGGCCGGTGGTCTCAGGTATAAGACCCTGCTTTTTGATCGCGACCGTGCCAGCGATGCTGCCACTTCCCTGATTATCGCTGCCATTGCCCTGCTTCTGCCTACGGTGTATCAGACAGTCGCTTCCCAGTCGGCCACCGGCTGGAGTCAGCAAACCGATGAGTATCTTTCTCTCTGGCTTGCCGCTCTTATTCTGGTCGCTTACGTCAGTAATCTCATTTATACGCTGACGACCCATGTAGAGACGCCTGCCGATGAGACCGTCGGGCAAGCTGAACTCGAAGGGCCTACCTGGAGTGCCGCCAAGGCATGTACCGTTCTGGCCATCGCCAGTATTCTGCTCGCCATCATCTCGGATTATGTGGCCGACACGGTGGAGGTGGTCAAACAAGCGTTCGGGCTCACTGAGCTGTTTTTGGGGGTGATTGTGGTAGCAACGATCGGCAATATCTCAGCGCAGTCGACCGCGGTCAGTATGGCGCTCAAGAACAAGATGGAACTGAGTTTTCAAGTGGCGATCAACGCCAGTGTGCAAATCGCGCTCCTCGTGACCCCGCTCTTGGTGCTGGTTTCCCCCTTCTTGGGCGAGCCGATGACCTTGCACTTTACCGTTCCGGAGACGGTGGCCGTGGCGGCCTCGGTGCTGCTGACAATGCAAATTTGCGGTGACGGGAAAAGTAACTGGCTGAACGGGATACAGTTGCTTGTCCTCTATAGCATCATCGGGGTTCTGTTCTTTTATCTGCCTGCATCTTGAGAGCGCCTTCACAGATACGCCAGTCCCTTCAAGAGTGCTGACAGCAAGGGTGAGGCATTTATGGACGGCCAAGGAAAACGCGTGACTATCTTTGTGAGTAGTACAGACCGATGGCACCACCAGTCCTTGAGTCTGGCGATTTTGGAGTTATTGCGCCACGAAGGTTGCGCCGGGGCTACTGCCACCCAAGGGGTCGCCGGGTTTGGGGGAAGCCGTCGTATCAAAACTGCTGGGTTGGTCGATGTGGCATTAGATTTACCTGTCGTCATAACCTGGGTGGATCGACCCGATCGGGTCGAGCGTGTCCTTCCGCGTGTGGCAGAGATGGTGAACGCCGGACTGATCACGGTTGAGGATATACAGATCTACCAATACGCGGCAACCTTGCGAGAAGGGCTCCCAGAGGTTCGGGTTGAAGCAGTGATGACCCGCACGGTGACGACCGTTCATGCGGATGCCCCACTGGCTGAGGTTGTGGAGAAATTAATCGACAAAGACTACACCGCGTTGCCGGTGGTCGATGAGACGAATCGCGTCATTGGCATCATCAGCGACACCGACTTGCTGGAGCGTGGAGATATGGAAGTGAGCCTCAGCCTTAAGAAAGCGATCGATCCAGACCTGGCCCGCACTCTGATTGCTCGTTTACGCCAAAGCCCACACCATCGGGCCGCAAGCCTATCTGGGTGAAGCGGCTCGCCTGATGAGTAAGAAAGGACTGAGGCGGCTTCCCGTCGTGGACCAGGAGCATCACCTCCTCGGAGTACTCGGCCGCCTTGATATCTTAACCGCGCTCGCGGCGGGCTCTCTGCCGCAAGCCGCCCCCCGACATCCCGTCGACGCACCTACTGCGCAGTCCCCCACGGTGGCCGATGTCATGGACCCAGACGTTCCCACGATCTCCCCAGAAACACCACTACCCGACGTACTCGTGCTGCTAGCCACCACGCGGGCTAAACGGGTCGTCGTGGTCAATGCCGAGCGACATATCGTGGGTATTATTTCGGATAGTGATCTGATCGCGCGCATGAGTCCGGAAATGCATCCGGGCATCCTTGAGGAACTGGTGAGCAAATTGCATCTTGGTACGCTGAGCGCGGAAGCCCGTCTCCACTTGCAGAAAGCCAGAGGAAAGACCGCAGCTGATCTCATGACTAGAGAGGTGGTCACCCTTGTAGCGGACAGTCCAATCGGGACTGCACTCACGTTGTCTGCAGAAAGGCATATTAAACGGTTTCCGGTGATTGACGCGGCTGGCAAACTGGTAGGGATTGTCGGGCGGAGTGAGCTCCTCAGTGCGCTGGTCGATGAGCATGGAGAAAAACAAGAATAACAACCGCAAGGAGGAAGAGGCAGGGTGGAATATTTGCTCATCAGCCTGGGTGGCGCTCTGGGCTGTAACGCTCGCTATTTAGTCAGCAACTGGGCGGCACAACACCTCGGAACGACTTTTCCGCACGGTACGTTCATCATTAACGTGAGCGGGAGCGTCTTCTTGGGGCTGTTCATGGCCTTCCTGCAGGATCGCAGTTTTATCCATCCTAATTATCGGTTAATCTTTGCGACCGGCTTCGCCGGCGGATATACCACGTTCTCAACCTTCATGTATGAGTCCCTACGGCTCCTACAAGACGGCAGTGTCTTTTTAGGGCTTCTCAACCTGTTCGGCAGCCTGGTAGTTGGGTTCTTGGGGGTATTTGTGGGATTTGTCCTCGGAAGGTTAATCTAAATCGAACCCCAATCATGAAGGAAGCCGTTCTTGGCGTCTCTCTGGCAATAGCGCGAGCTTCGGCAAGCAGGGCGATAGAGTGAGCCTGGTAAGGTGTCACAGTGATTCTTATTTCCCCACCTGGAAACCAAACTTGCAGATGACAGAATTGTAATTTGCGCCGGTGGCTGCCTATCTGTATCTTTGCCATGCATGCAACAATCAGCCCGGTGCTCCGCTCTGTTGTTAGTGCTCAGTTTACTCACCGGGTGTGCAAGTTTTCAAGCAAAACCTCTTCTCCCTGCAGAGACAGGCGCAGCTTTTGAATCCCGTACGCTTGACGACCCGAGCCTCATACGTTTTCTGGAAATTAACTTACAGCACGACATGCAGCCATGGCCGCCGCGGTCTTGGAATCTGGAGCTGCTCACCCAGGCGGCTTTCTACTATCATCCAGACCTCGACGTCGCCCGTGCACGTTGGGCGGTGGCTGAGGCCGGGGTGATTACCGCCGGCCATCGCCCGAATCCCTCGGTAGCGTTCTCGCCGATTTACGTCTCCAATGCGGCCGGTAGTGTCTTTCCCTGGGTCTTAGGACTGAACTTCGATATTCCTATCGAGACAGCCGGCAAGCGCGGGTATCGTATTGCCCAAGCCCGGCAACTCTCTGCGGCTGCGCAGTTCAATATAGCGATGGTCGCGTGGCAGGTGCACAGCCGCGTGCGTGCCAGCCTGCTCAGCCTCCTGGCGGCAGAACGCGCAGTGGTCATCGTGCAGCGACGGCTCGAGCTGGACGAGACGATCGTCCAGCTCGTAGAGCAACGATTGACCTTTGGCGAAATCTCCCAGCACGAGGTTACCCAGGCACGCATTGCCCTCAACCAGGATCGACTCACCCTGCAGGATCTGCAAAAGCAAAGAGCCGAGGCTCGGGGGCAACTCGCTGCTGCGGTAGGGCTCCCCGTGAGCGCGCTGGAGCAGGTCGCCATGATGTTCGATCCTTTGGAACAAGCCCCGAATGGGAAGGCCCTGTCTGACCGGGAGGTTCGTCGCGCTGCACTGACCAATCGCCCAGATCTGCTCGGCGCACTGGCAGACTACGAGGCCATGCAGACCGCCCTGCAACTTGAGATTGCCAAACAATACCCCGACTTCCACCTGGGGACCGGCTATAGCTGGGAGTTAGGTGAGAAGCGGTGGTGGCTGCCCAGTCTTAACCTCGCCTTACCGGTGTTCAACCAGAATCAAGGGCCGATAGCCGAAGCCGAGGCGCGCCGGCAGGAGGCCGCGGCACGGTTCACTGCCTTGCAGGCGCAGGTGGCGGCGGAGACTGATCGCGCCTTAGCGTCAACCCTGGCCGCGCTCAACAAGTTGGCCACTGCGGAGGCACTCCTCGCTGCGCAGGACCAGCAACAACAGGTGGCACAGTCCCTGTTCAAGGCTGGCGAGACCGACCGGTTGGCCGTGGCCAGCGCGCAGCTCGAATACGAAACCGCCGCGCTTGCTCGCCTCAACGCGCACATCCAGGCCCAGCAAGCCCTCGGGCTGCTGGAGGACGCCGTCCAGCGTCCCCTTGACCAGTCTGAGGTGCCCCCGTTCTCTCTTGAGACGAACCCCCGGGGATGAGCCAGTGAAACCTAATCAAACACCAAGGTGAACAGAAACCAATGTATCACAAGGTGATCACTTCATTGACCGTAACCGTCCTGTGTATTGGTTTGGGAATAGTTGCCGTCTGCAGTCAGGAGGAAGAGCAAGTTGTGACTGAGGTCCCCGTCCGCGTCGGTCAGATCACGCGAGCGACCCTGCGTGCGTATGTCGCGGCTTATGGCATGGTTGAACCGGAGCCGGCGAACCACGGAAAACCACCGGCCAGCGCCCGGGTCGCCACGCCGGTGGCTGGTGTCATTGCCGAGGCTTCCTGCGAGGAAGGTCAATACGTCCGCAAAGGGACCACCCTGTTTCGCTTGGACAGTCGTACCGCAGACGCGCAGGTGGAAAAGGCCAAAGTGGCCCTGGAATTTGCTCAGAAAAATTTCCAGCGCAAGCAGGCACTCATGCAGACTGAAAACATCTCGGGCAAACTTTTCGAAGAGGCACAACAACAACTGAACGCCGCCCGGAAGGAATTGGCCAGCGCGCAAACCCAACGCAGCTTACTGCAGATCCAAGCACCGCTGAGCGGCACGGTGGTCAAGATCAACGCCAGACCCGGTGAGGCGGTTGACCTGAATGCCGCGCTGGTGGAACTCATTGACCTCGATCGCTTGGTGGTGAACGCGGCGGTTCCCAGTACAGAAGTGTATCGGTTGCAACTCGGTCAGGTAGTAGACGTTACGGGGGGCCGTGCCATCCCTGGAAACACTGGCGCTTCCCCGCCGATTGAGCACGGTATGATTGCCTTCATTGGTGTCCAGATTGACACCAAGACTGACACCGTGCCGGTACGGGTTGGGATTCCCGCCGGCTCCAGGCTGCGGCCAGGGCAGTTTGTGAACGTCCGCATCGTGGTTGAGGAACGGCTGCAGCGTTTGGCGGTGCCGGCTGGGAGTGTGGTAGGAGTGGATGGTACCTCCGTGATTGCTGTAGTGGAGGGTGACCACGCGGTGCAAAGACCGGTTATGGTTGGTTTGCGCGATGGCGAGCTCGTCGAGATCGCCGGCGACGGTCTGCGAGAAGGTATGACGGTTGTCACCGAAGGTGCTTACGGTCTTCCCAAGGAAACCCGCGTCCGGGTGCTCACCCAGTAAGCTCCAGAGGCAGCTTTTGTCAGCGGCGAGAAAGAAGGACTCGGTGTGGCGGTCGTGTTGAAGCCGCTAAATCGAAACACACGACATTGGCACACTCGGCGTAGCGTGCGCTGTGCGCACGTCTCTCCTACACGCCGCTATTTTCCGTGCGCATAGCGCACGCTACTGTATTAAGGCTCAAGTGCATGAGTATCCGAATCTCCTGTGGTTCGATTTAGAAACGCTTGCCATGGTAAAGCTGCACGATGAGGGCATAGTGCACTCCCTGCTCCCACCACACTCCATGAGGCTCGTTGATGCGCCAGCGGAAACTCAAGTGAAACAGACAGACTCACCATGAGCAACACTCCAGTACTTGGGCGCTTCGCCGTGCGTCACGCGCTCGCGATTGTCTTCATCTGTACGGCCCTGTGTCTGGCAGGGAGCTATGCGGCCCTCACGATGCCTTCGTCAGTCTTTCCCCAGACCGATTTCCCGCGGTGTGTCATCCTCGTGGACAACGGCGTCATGCCTGCGGATGAGATGATGGCCACCATCACGCGGCCTATCGAGGAAGCCATGAAGGACATCCCCGGCGCCGTCACGGTGCGGTCCGCGACCGGGCGTGGCTCGTCGGAAGTGAATGTCTTTTTTACCTGGCAGGTGGACATGGTTCAGTCGGAGCTGTACGTGAATAGCCGCCTTGCCCAAATCCGCAGCACGCTACCCACGACCGCCAGCGCCACCGTGTGGCGGCTCACTTTCTCCGCGTTCCCTATCATCGGGGTGAGCCTGACCAGTCCGACCCGTGACATCACACAACTGTGGGAGACCGCCCGTTACGACATCAAGCCACGTTTTCTGCGCATCCCCGGGGTGGCCCGCGTGGATCTCGTGGGCGGTCGCACGCCGGAATATCACGTCGTCGTGGACCCGTTACGCCTGAACGCCGCAGGACTCAGCCTGCAACAAGTGAGTGACGCGCTGGTGAAAAACAATCTCGTCGCGTCCACCGGACTGCACGAGGAAAACCACACGCTGTACCTTAGCGTCGTGGATGGCCGGGTGCACAGCAGCGAGGACATCGAGAATCTCACTGTCACCAGCAGCCCGAGCCGCCCTATCCATATCAAAGACTTCGCTCGCGTCGAGCGTGGGCCGGAGCCGGCCTTCAACGTGGTCACGGCGGAAGGCGTCAATGCCGTCCTGCTCAATATCCGCAGCCAACCTGACGGCAGCACTCTCGACATCGCCGACCGTGTCCGAGAGGAACTGCGCACACTCACGCGCGACCTGCCACTCGACATGAAGCTTGCCTTCTTCTATGACCAATCACTGTTCGTGCGCGCCTCGGTGCGCAGCGTCTGGGAAGCCATCCTGTTTGGACTGCTGCTGTCCGTCGTCATCCTCTACTGCTTCCTGAAAAACTGGGGGAGCACAATGACCGCCACGGTCGTCATTCCCGTGACGGTACTCATCACGCTGATCGCCATGCGCCTGGCCGGCCTGAGTTTCAACCTGATGACGCTGGGTGGCATCGCCGCAGCGATCGGTCTGGTCATCGACGACGCGATCGTTGTCGTCGAGGCCATGTACGCCAAGATGCAGACGAGCGTGTCGCACGTGGAGGCCGTCCAACAAGCCATCAGCGAGATCTTCCCGCCGTTGGTCGGTTCAACACTGACCCCGGTCGTGGTCTTCCTTCCCCTGAGTTTCTTAGGCGGTGTGACCGGTGTGTTCTTCCGCGCCCTGGCGTTGACGATGGTGGTTGCGCTGTTGACCTCCCTGGTCCTAGCCATCACCCTCACGCCAGCGCTGGCGGCGTGGTTTATCCGCAGACGCCCACGAGCCGGAGCAGATATGTCGGATGTTCAGGTCAACGAAGGAGGCTTCTTGATGCGCCGTGTGCTGCAGGTGTACGAAGCTGCGGTCCGCCTCTCGTTGCAGTATGGTTGGCTGACCCTGTTGCTCTGCGGTCTGGTGCTGCTGCTCGGGATCGGACTCTATGAACGCTTAGACAGCGATTTCCTGCCGCCGATGGACGAAGGCGGGTTTGTGATTGATTACCACACCCCGTGGGGGACGAGTCTGACCGAAACCAACCGCCAGCTCTTACAAGCTGAAGCGCTCCTGCGCGCCATCCCGGACGTGGAAAGCTACTCGCGTCGCACCGGGGCGCGGCTGGCTTTGGCGATCTCCGAACCGAATACCGGCGACTTTCTTGTGAAGCTGAAACCCACTCGGCAACGGCCGACCGACGAGGTGATTGCGGAACTGCGTACCAAATTCCACACCTCCGTGCCCGGCGTTCACTGGGAGTTCGCCGGCATCCTGGGTGACCTCATCGGCGACCTGACGTGGTCGCCCCAGCCGATTGAAATCAAAGTGTTTTCCACTGATAGTGACTTTTTGAAACGCAAGGCACCCGAGATCGAGGCACAGCTCAAAAAGGTGAAAGGGGTGGTCGATACTTTCGATGGCCTGGTGATGACCGGCCCCTCCTTGAGCCTACGGGTGCGGTATGCTGACGCCCAGCGCTTCGGTTTTAACGCCACCGATGTTGCCAGCGCGGTGAACACGGCCATGCTCGGGCAAAAGGCATCCTACATGCTGGAGGGCGACCGTGTGATCAATATCCGTGTACTGTTGGATGCAGCGAGCATTGTGCAGATCGCCAACTTGCGCGACCTGCTGCTACGTGCGGCGGATGGCACAACGGTGAAGCTCTCGCAGATTGCCGATATTGTGGAGGAACCCGGCCAATTAGAACTGCATCGCGAGGACTTGCGGCAAAATGTAGCCGTCACGGCACGTCTCGAAGGACGTGACCTTGGCAGCGCGATGGCGGAGATTCATACGCAATTGCGCCACGATGAAGCGTTGTCACCTGGTCTTCTCGAATTCGGCGGCCTGTATCAACAACAACAGGAGTCGTTCCATAACTTGCTACTGGTGTTGGCGATGGCCATCTTTCTCGTCTTCACCGTGCTGCTCATCGAGTTCCACTCCTTCTCTGAGCCGATCGCCATTGTCTTCGGCGCGGTGCTGGCACTGTTCGGCACTGTCCTGGCGTTGCTCTTGACCGGCACCTCGCTGAATGTCGTGTCCTTTCTCGGTGCGATCATTGGCGTCGGAATCGTCGCCAAGAACGGCATCCTACTGCTGGACTTTGTTGATGAATTGCACGCGACAGGCCTGAGTCTGCAAGAGGCCTTGGTGCGCTCGGGCCGGCGACGCTTGCGTCCCGTCTTAATGACCTCGCTGGCAGCAGCGCTCGGACTTTTACCGTTGGCGTATGGGATCGGTTCTGGGGCCGACATGTTGAGACCGCTAGCCATCGCGGTGATCGGCGCGCTCTGCATCTCCGTGCCGCTTCCGTTGGGCGCTACACCCACGGTCTACTCCCTAATGCTGCGACGGCGCGAAACGCAGGAAAC
>JACQEL010000502.1 GCA_016200595.1 Deltaproteobacteria bacterium | reverse complement strand
CTCAGGCATTTTAGCTATCTCCCTTGCCCAGCTTGGGACGCGAACAGTATGGGCAACCGACAGCGATCCAGTTGCCCTCGACGAAGCACGCAAGAATATCCTGGTGAACAAGGTCGCCCACGTGATTCAGCTGAGTGACCTGCCGCTTGAGTGCTTACCCACGCCGTTTGCTCTGATCGTCGCCAATCTCTTCTCGACGACGCTAATCTCCCTCGCTCCAGTCTTGAGCAGCAGTATACGACCACAGGGACATGCCATCCTCTCTGGCATCCAGATCGACCAAGAGACTGAGGTTGTTACAGCCTACCCCGCCTCAGATTGGCATCTCTCCGATCGTCTAGCGAGAGACGAGTGGGTTACTCTGGTTCTTCAACGTATTTAAAGGCAATTCATCATTCCTCGTTCATCATTTCGCCATGCCGCGGTTCTTTATCCCTGCCGCCCAGATCAAGCAATCGCACGCTGCCCTTACCGGCGCAGAATTCCATCACCTCTCTCATGTGTTGCGACTCACTGTCGGCGACAGCCTCACCTTGTGCGATGAGCACGGCAGAGACCACCACGGCACTATCCTCTCTCTTTCTGCCACCAAGGCAGAGATCTTTCTCACCGCGTCCTCGCTCCCTGAGGCTCCAGTTTTTTTTCTCACGCTGGCGCAAGGCGTGCTGAAAGGCCAGAAAATGGACCTGGTGATCGAAAAAGCGACGGAGATTGGGGTGCAGCGTATCGTACCATTTTTCTCCGTCTTTACCGTCGCCCAACTACCAGCGGACCGACGTAGCGAGCGCGTATCGCGCTGGCAGCGCCTGGCGCAGAGTGCGGCGAAGCAGTCGGGAAATCCTGTCCCACAAATTACTACTCCGCAAGCCTTTGCCGATCTGCTTGCCACGATTCCTGACGGCGTCGGCAAAGTCCTGTTGTACGAAAAAGAGCAGACGCTGACCCTCAAAGCCTTCGCTCAGACCTACCCTAGTTTTTCTTCACTGTGTGTTATTGTCGGACCAGAAGGTGGATTCGCCGCCGGAGAAGTCGAACAGGCGCAAACCGCAGGGTTCCAGATTGTTGGTCTCGGTACCCGTACCTTGCGGGCGGAGACTGCGAGTATCGTCGCCGTCGCACTCTGTCGCTTCCTGTGGGGAGAAAGAGAAATTCCCCCCTTGCCATGACGCTGAAGAATGCCATAGCATGCCGCCGCGATGAACGACTGTACTTCCACAGAAGAGTCCGGGATTGACGCTCACCAATCTCAAGAGAGCAACGCCGCAGAAACGGTGTCACCTCCCTCCGCTGCTCCCCCTACCCCGCTAAGCGAATCGCCTGTGGCTGCCTCGCCGCAGCCAGAAGAGTTTGACAGAGCAGGGTTTTGGCTGCGGTCAGTCGCATTCGTCATTGACCTCGCGATCCTGACGATGTTTTCTATAATTTTGTTGCTCGTCAGTCTTGTCGTTTCCTGGATGCGCGTAGAAGTGAATAACCTCGACATTGAGGTCGCTCATTCCTTCTCGCTTTCCGTGCTCGGCAAGCTGACCCAAGTCATCGCCATAGCAGCCTACTTCACGATTCTCCACGGCGAAACTGGGCAAACGATCGGCAAAAGTTTGTTGGGGCTGAGGGTCTGCACCCTTGACGGCGAATCGCTCAGCTACGGCCGCGCCCTGATCCGTTTCCTGGCGTACGGTCCTTCGTTGTTCTTTTTCGCTGTCGGTTTTCTCTGGGTTGGGCTGAATCCGGGCAAACGCGGCTGGCACGATCTGGTGGCCGGGACGATGGTAGTCAACCAATATAGAGACTAGAAAGAGCGTAAAACGTAAGAAGAAGCCGGAAGAACTAGAGTTCTCCTAGATCATTTGTGGATGACAAGCGCCGTTCATGCTTCGACTCCGCCCTGCGGGCGACGCTCAGCACGAACGGGATTACCGTATGCAGAGAGTGGACCGTTCGCCCTGAGCCCTTCGACAGGCTCAGGACAGGCTACGCGGAGCGAAGTCGAAGGGTGAAGCAACTTTACGTCTTAGACAATGAGGAACAGTATGCGTTTCGCCTTTGTCATGGACCCGATTCAAAATGTGCTGATCGATAAGGACACGACCTTTGTTTTCATGCTGGAAAGTCAGGCCCGAGGGCACGAGGTACACTACCTGGAAATGGAAGACTTGTTCATCGAGCGGGCCAGAGCTATGGGGCGAACACGGCGGATCGAAGTACGGCGCGAGTACCGTAATCATTTCACCTTTCACGAAGAGACGGTCGGAGCCCTTGGTACTTTTGATGCCATTTTTATGCGGAAAGACCCGCCTTTCGATATCCCTTATCTCCATGCCACTCAGTTGCTCGACTTAGCGCAGCAAGAGGGAGCCTGCGTCCTGAACAACCCCGCAGGTCTGCGAGCGGCCAACGAGAAGCTGTACGCCCTCAACTTTTCCGCGGTGATCCCCCCTACCCTGGTTTCGCAAAGTTCAAAGCGGATCAAAGATTTTCTTGAAGAGCTGGGCGGCGAAATGATCATTAAGCCCGTCGATGGGCATGGGGGGTCGGGAATTTTCTACGTGCACCGCCATGATCGCAATTTGAACTCACTGCTAGAGACTGCCACGCGCGAAGGTCGCGAACCGATTATCGCGCAGCGCTATCTCCCCGAGGTGCGGCAAGGAGACAAACGGCTCATTGTTCTCAATGGCGCACCCCTCGGCTGTACATTACGGGTGCCACGTGCGGACGAACATCGCGGCAATATTCACGTTGGTGGCACCTGCATAAAGGCTGAGGTCACGCCTCGCGACCGCGAAATCTGCCGTGAGCTAGCACCGCGTCTGCGTCAGGATGGCCTGTATTTCGTTGGACTGGACATTATCGGCGACTATCTCACCGAAGTGAACGTCACCAGCCCGACCGGCGTGCAAGAAATCGACACGCTCAACAACGTTCGGCTGGAAGCGCAGGTCATTGATTTCGTCGAGCGCTCGGTTGAGGAGCGCCATCGGCAGCGGGTGTAGTCGCTGAAGCCTGACGAGCATGCGACGGAAAGACGAAGTCGCGTTCCTGACCAGAGGAAGGAGATGAGCGAGCAGCCACCGTTTGCCGAAGATGCTGCCCTGCGCGCGATTGTCGAAGGGGTAGAAGCCGAGACTGGAGATCGGTTCTTCCACTCGTTGGTGCGACATCTCGCCGCCGCGCTTGGGGTGCAGTATGCATTTGTGTCGGAGTTTAGCGAGGACCGTCAACGTTTCCGCACCCGCGCCGTATGGGGGCATGGCGCATTCCTCCCGCACTTTGAAATCCCTATAGCTGGCACCCCCTGCGAGGCCGTGCTTAACGGTCAAGCGTCTCACTACCCGGCGCGCCTGCAAATGCTCTTCCCAGCCGACAAGGGACTCGTGTCCTGGGGAGCCGAGAGCTACTGCGGCGTGCCCTTGTTAGACTCGGCCGGGACCTGCGTGGGGCACCTTGCCATCATGGATGGCAAACCCATGCTGGACGGTCCCCACGGTATGGCGATCCTGCGTATCTTCGCCGCGCGGGCTCGTGCTGAACTTGAGCGCGCGCGGGCCGAGGCGGCGTTGCGTGAGAGCGAGGAGCGATACCGCGACCTTTATGATGAAGCCCCGGTCGCGTATTTGTCGCTCGACACGAACGCGCGCGTCCTGCGGGCGAATCGCCAGGCGGGAGAATTGTTCGGCGTCCCCTCTCAGCAACTGCTCGGGCGCCTCGTGTTCGACCTGTTGGCCGACACCCCGAACGGAAAAGCGAAAGCTCGAGCGATCTTCGACCGCTTCCTTTCTGGCCAGGAGACACTGAATGAGGAACTCGAATGGCGGCGAGCCGAGGGGACGGCACTATGGACCCGAGCCTCGGTGCGTCCAATTTTCGATGCGCAAGGTCGGGTCGTAGCTACCCGCTCGACCCATGTCGATATCACCGATCGCAAACGAGCCGAGGAAGCGTTACGACTCAGCGAGGAACGGCTGGCACAGATCCTCGACTCAGCCATGGATGCGATTATCACTTTCGACACGACGCGGCGCATCGAACTTTTCAACGACGCGGCTGAGAAGGTTTTCGGTTGCCCAGCGGCTGAAGTCCTCGGCCGACAGCTCGATCGTTTTCTTACCGAAGGCTTCAACCGCGCCTTGGGGAACTCCCTGGAAAGGTTCACCCAGGGTGAGCAAACACCACCGTACGTCTGGGCTCCGGGTGGTCTTTTGGCTAGGAGAGCTGACGGACGAGAGTTTCCCATCGAAGCAACCATCTCCCATGTCGAAGTCGGAGGCCGGCAGCTTTACACCCTCATCGTGCGGGACCTCGATGAACGTCAGCGCGTCGAGCAAGAGCTACGCCAACTGCACCAACACAACGAGTACCTCCAGGAAGAGATTCGCTCGGTGCACAAATTCGACGAGATTGTCGGACACAGCCGCTCCCTACAGAGAGCGCTCGAGAAGGTGCAGCTAGTGGCGAGTACCGACTCGTCAGTCTTGATCCTCGGCGAGACTGGGACTGGCAAAGAGATGATCGCTCGCGCAGTGCACGCACATAGTAAACGCAAAGCCCAGCCGCTCATCAAGGTGAATTGCGCTGCCCTGCCGAGTGGTCTGATCGAAAGTGAACTCTTCGGACACGAGAAAGGCGCGTTCACAGGTGCGACCGACAGACGTATCGGCCGCTTCGAACTCGCCAACAACGGCACGCTCTTTCTCGATGAGATCGGCGAGCTTCCCCCCGAGGTACAGGTCAAATTGCTACGCGTTCTCCAAGAGCGTGAGTTCGAGCGCGTCGGCGGTAGTAAGACGATACGGGTGGACGTCCGTCTCATTGCAGCAACCAACCGTGACCTCACTAAGCTCGTAGCCGACGGGCAGTTCCGCCAGGATCTCTACTACCGGCTCAACGTTTTCCCCGTGCAGTTGCCTCCCCTACGCGAACGTCCGGAAGATATCCCTCTGCTGGTGCATTATTTCGTCACGCGCTACGCGGCCAAGATTGGTCGGCACCTCACGCGGGTCCCGCAGCAGGTGATGCAGCGGCTTGCCGCCTATGCCTGGCCGGGAAACGTGCGTGAGCTAGAGAATGTGATCGAACGCGCGGTGATCCTCTCCCCGGGGCCGGACCTCGTCCTTGAGCCTGAGGTGCTCCCCACAGTCCCCAGCGGTGCTCCTCTCAAGGTAGTTACAGCCCCTACCCCCTTGGCTTCACCCGAAGACTTACTCACCTTGGAGCAAGCTGAACGCCAGCATATCGCAGCTGTCCTCAAGCAGACCGATTGGCGCATTGAAGGGACGCAGGGCGCCGCACGCGTGCTGAACGTGAATCCCAGTACCCTGCGGAGCCGAATAAAGAAGCTTGGCATTCGCCGCAGCGCTGAAGAATCGTCATAGGACCTGCGCGGCACCGGAATTTTCTATTTTTCGCAAGTGCGCAGCCACTTTAGCGCTCAGACGGCATTACGCCGGCATCCAGTGAAACCTCATTTGCCACAGCGGCATCACAACGGACGTGGCACACAGAACTTCAGCAAAACGCTGCGCTCGAGCGGAAGTTGGATGCCTTGAAACACCATCGGCCAGAATATGTGATGGAAGGCGCCGAACTCGGGCTCTTTATGATCAAGGATCGATTTCTCCTTGCCTTACTGGAAACTGACAACTGAGAACTGACAACTCTACCGGGAGGCACCCATGGCTCAATCTCCTCACTATGACGTCATTATCATCGGCACCGGCGCGGGCGGCGGCACTCTCGCCTACAAGCTAGCGCCCTCAGGCAAACGCCTTCTGCTTCTTGAACGCGGGCCCTATGTGCCGCGCGAGAAGGAAAATTGGGACTCGCATGCGGTGAACGTCGAGACCCGTTACCACATCAAGGAACCGTGGTTCGACAAGAACGGCCAAGAGTTTCACGCCGGGGCCCACTACTACGTCGGAGGAAACACGAAATTCTACGGTGCCGCCTTGATCCGCTTGCGCAAGGAGGACTTCGGTGAGGTTCGTCACTATGAGGGGATCTCGCCGGCTTGGCCACTCAGCTATGAGGATTTAGAGCCGTATTACACGCGCGCAGAGCACCTCTATCAGGTGCACGGCTTGCGGGGCAGTGATCCAACCGAGCCGCCAGCGAGCGCGCCCTACCTCCGCCCACCCCTCAGTCACGAGCCGCGCATCCAGGAGCTTGTCAACGATATGACCCGACTAGGGCATCGACCGTTTCCGATGCCAGTCGGCATTATGCTTGACGAGACGAATCCGCAGAAGAGCAAGTGCATCCGCTGCAATACCTGTGATGGTTATCCTTGCCTGATGTATGCGAAAGCCGATGCGCAGGTGATTTGCGTTGATCCTGCCCTCGAACATGTGAATGTGACGCTACTGACCGATGCGTTTGTCACACGGTTGGAGACCAGTTCCTCAGGCCGCGAAGTGACGAAAGTGGAGGTTGAGCGCCACGGGGTGAAGGAGACCTATTCAGCCAACATAGTCGTATCGTCGTGCGGGGCCATCAACTCCGCCGCGCTGCTCCTGCGGTCGGCGAATGATCAACATCCCAACGGCCTCGCTAACAGTTCTGACCAGGTCGGGCGGAATTACATGTGCCATGTTAACAGCATGTTCTTGGCGGTTTCGCTTGATCGCAACCCGACGCGTTTCAACAAGACGTTTGGTCTCAATGATTTCTATTACGGGTCAGAGGACTGGGAATACCCCATGGGGCACATCTCCATGATCAGCAATGTCGACGCGAATATTCTGCGCTTGGGCGCTCCTCGCCTCGTTCCCGGTATGACGCTGGAGATCATGGCGAATCACACCTTGCCGTTCTGGATGACGACTGAAGATTTACCCGACCCTGAGAATCGCGTCACCCTGACTGAAAACAGCGCCCTCATGCTGTCGTATACCCCGAACAATGAGGAAGCCCACAAACGTCTGCAAGCCAATCTCAAAGGCATGTTGAAAGAAATAGGCTGCCACGATCATCTCGTGCCGCTGCGTGCCTACATTCCTGGCCGTATCCCGCTCGCCGGAGTCGCCCATCAAAACGGCACCCTCCGCTTCGGTCACGACTCGCAGACCTCAGTGCTCGATGTCAATTGCAAGGCTCATGACCTCGACAATCTCTACGTGGTTGATGGTAGTTTCTTCCCTTCAAGTGGCGCGGTGAACCCCGCCCTGACCATCATGGCCAATGCGTTGCGTGTGGGCGACCACCTCCTTGAACGGTTAGGATAAGAACAGAACCGGGGAATCGGAGAACCGGAGAATCGGAGAGAAGACAAGAAGGGGTTTTTAGTGCGCGATCCAGATGGCCACGTCATGCAGCTCGTAGAAGAAGAGGGTCCGCAGGAAGGAGCAGCGCCATGATGACAACTCGTCCATTGTTCATTCCCATCATTCTTGGTACGCCACGGCAGGGCCGCATGAGCGAAGATGTCGCCACTTTCATGCAGGATGAGGTTACTAAACGAGAGGGGATTGAAACCACCTTGATTGACATTCGCACGCTTTCCTTCCCGCTCACCGACGCCGGAGAAGCGATCAAAGACTCCGAGTTTTCTGCGACGATGATGCGGGCGGATGCGCTCATCCTAGTCGTGCCTGAGTACAATCATGGGTATCCGGGGCTGCTGAAACACGTCCTCGATACCAACCTCAAAGAATACATTCACAAAGCGGTTGGCCTTTGTGGGGTCTCGGCTGGCGGGTTCGGCGGCACGCGCGTGATACAGAATTTGCTGCCGGTTATGAGGGAATTGGGCCTGGTCACTATTTTCTGGGACGGAAATTTTTCCAACGCCCGGAATCTTTTCGATACCGCAGGCCAGCTCCTGGATCCAGCCTATCTCAAACGCACCGATAAATTCCTGAAGGAACTGGTGTGGATGGCTAAAGTGTTGCGCTACGGGCGGGAGAACATCCCAAGGTGATGAACGATGAACGCAGAACGCTGAATGAAAGGCTTTTTATCCATCCCTCATCATTCAGACTTCATCATTATAAAGGGAAACCACATGACGGATACACCTAAAATGATTTGCCCTGATTGCGGGATCGAGATGAACTACCATGCAGAGAAGCTCGACTACACGGCGGCTCTCATCGACCCTGACGCTGTCGACCCTGACCTCGATGGCATCCTTGAGGAAGTTCACACTTGCCCAGGGTGCGGAACAATTGGGACTCGTAGATCTCAATGAGGCTCTGGGACAAGCCCTGTCTGCATCATTGCGCCGATTTCATCCCGCGAAACCTCATACGAATTCAGGCATCTGAGATATGAGAGATACAGACGACGACCGGGCATAGAATGCCGCGCCGTCGCCAAGAGAGGACCATCATGGCCACAGCCGAGGCACTACGCCTGGAGGAAGATACCGGACGCACGAAGAACTGGAAGCGCTGGGGACCGTATCTCAGTGAGCGCGCCTGGGGCACGGTGCGCGAGGATTACAGCCCCAACGGGACAGCTTGGGACTACTTGCCGCACGATCATGCCCGCTCCAAAGCGTATCGCTGGAACGAGGATGGCCTGGGCGGCATCAGTGACCGGCAGCAGTTTATCTGTTTCGCCTTAGCGCTGTGGAATGGACGTGATCCCATCCTCAAAGAGCGCCTCTTTGGCCTGACGGGCAGCGAAGGGAACCACGGCGAAGATGTCAAGGAGTATTACTTCTATCTCGACTCTACGCCTACACATTCATACATGAAGTTCTTGTACAAATACCCCCAGGCCGCATTCCCATACACCCAGCTGGTGGAAGAGAATCGCCGCCGCGGCCGTGGCGCGTCGGAGTTTGAACTGATTGACACGGGCGTATTCGACGACGACCGATACTTTGATGTGGTCGTCGAATATGCCAAGGCAGCGCCAGAAGACCTCCTGGTTCGTATCCAGATTACTAATCGTGGACCGCAGGCAGCACCGCTGCATCTGTTACCGACGGTCTGGTTCCGCAACACCTGGGTGGGCGGCTTGGACGCACGCCGGCCACGATTGCACGCATCGGATAGCACCACCATCGTCCTCAGCCACCCGTATTACGACCAGCGCTGGCTCTATTGCGACGGATCACCAGAATTGCTGTTCACCGAAAACGAGACGAACAAGCAGCGACTCTACGGAGCCGAGAACACGACGCCATACGTGAAAGATGGGATCAACAACTACATCGTTCATGGTACGCAGGAAGCGGTCAACCCCAAGCAGGTTGGCACCAAAGCTACGGCACATTACCCGCTCACTATTGGTTCAGGCGAGACCGCAAGCGTGCGGTTGCGCTTCACTGATCGGGAGATGTCCTCTTGTGGAGACGTCTTCGGTGTCGACTTCGAGCGTATCCTCTCAGTGCGTCAACACGAAGCCGACGAGTTTTACGCCAGCGTGACGCCTGAAGGCCTCTCACCCGACGCCCGTAATGTGATGCGCCAGGCACTGGCTGGGTCGCTGTGGAGCAAGCAGTTTTATCATTACGAGGTAAGCCGTTGGCTCGGAGGAGATCCGGCCGAGCCACGACCCGCCAAGGAGCGCCTACAGGGTCGTAACCATGAATGGACACATTTGTATAACGCTGACGTGATCTCTATGCCCGATAAGTGGGAGTATCCTTGGTACGCGGCCTGGGATCTGGCGTTTCATTGTATTCCCCTTGCCTTGGTGGACGTACAATTCGCCAAGGAACAACTCATCGTGCTCCTGCGTGAGTGGTACATGCATCCCAACGGCCAACTGCCCGCCTATGAATGGGCCTTCAGTG
>JACQEL010000528.1 GCA_016200595.1 Deltaproteobacteria bacterium | reverse complement strand
TTGGTCACGCCATGATTAACGGTGCACGTGACCGGCACGCCCTTTTCTTTGAGTTCCTGATAAGCTGTACGCAGTTCGTCTTCACTGCGCAGGCGTAAGGCGAAGTGCAGCAGACCGACCTGATTCATTTTCGGCCCCTCAGCTTGTGGTCCGATCTGGAAGAGCGCCACTTCATGATGGTCTTGGCCGTTGAAGGACAAGAAGACGGCTTTGATCTCCGACACATCCTTCATAACCTGCATTCCCAGGATCTCGGTGTAGAACTTGCGCGAGCGTTCCAGGTCCCGCACCTTAATCACAACATGCGCAATACGTTCAGGGTGGATCATGTTAAGCCTCCTTTCAGTCGGCTGGTTGTTAGTTGTTAGCTCTTAACTCTTAACTCTTAACTCTTAACTCTTAAGACCGTTCCCTGTCTGGCTACCCGTGCACAGCTCATTACCAATAGTTTATTGTCATTTATGTACAGGCACGAAACGGGTGGCGTCGTAGCCATCTATCACACCTGGCTGCTTGAACAATTCCACCGCCGTGGAAACTTCGGCCAGGGAGAAGGTGAGGGACAGGAGCCGCTGCGCATCCGCAGGCATGGCATCGAGCGGGAACTGATTGAGATAGGCAATAACCGCCTCCATGCGTGGCAGAATCGCATCGTAGAACGACTGGATTTCTGCCATCGTGCTGGCCAGACGTTTCTGATTCCGCTCCTTCTCAGTCGCCAGCGCCCACCCAGCAAAGGGCTCTAAGTCACGAAAGGTCTCCGGCAATACATGCTCAGCCATTGGCTCCCCTTTCTCTGTCTCTATCTCCATCTCTTTCTCTGTCTCTATCTCCATCTCTGTCTCTGTCTATCTCTCCCTCTATCGGTAGAATCCAACGAAGTCCTCATGCACTCTATGGTCATGGCGGATGAGAATCTCTTGATCCTGCAGGACGAAGTGCGACTTTGCGCCCGACGCTAACACCGATTGAGTTTGTTCCAGGGTACTACAATCTTCCATAATGACATCGCGGAAGATGACCTTGCTGTACTCTTGGCTAAACCGTTGTCCGGCGGTTTTCGGCTGCGGATAGTACGTGCGCACTTCCCACAGCGTGCGGTCCACGGCCAACGGCCACATGTTGTAAGTGAAGTACGTACCCTCAGACACATCGACAAAGAAGTTGGGGAAGATGACGTTGAGATCTAAAGCCCAGGACGGATCTTTGGTCGGGTTCACTCCCGGCGGGAGATTGCTCAGAGAGAAATCGTTGCGGATAACGAGAGAGCCGAACTGGAACGCCATTTTTTCCACTGGAGTCGGCTGATGTTCCATGTTGCCATACACCGCCATCTTGCGATGACGAGGATAGAGTCGGTAATCGAGACCATGGGAAAAAGGATTATTCTTACCGGTGAAGGAATCAGGAATCGAACGTTTATGGAGGAAGGCCACATGGTAGGCTTCCTGAAAGGCATCCTTGAGAATCTTCCAGTTAGCGTGCAGTTCAGTCGTCCAGCGGTAGCAGGTCGCCGAGTATTCGGCGAAAGGGTAGCCTTGCAAACTTTCACCCATTTCACCCAGATATTCTTTCAGGCTTTCTTGTGGTTGCGGATCGAGGTTGATGAAGATGAACCCTTCCCACACGTCAGCCGCAACCGGGGTCAGGCCAAGCTCGCCTTTCTTAAGGTCAAAGAAACTCTCTTCATCCGGCACGAAGGTCAGTTGTCCATTCAGCCCATACGTCCAGCCGTGGAACTTACAGGCAAACATCTGGCATGACCCGCGCTGGTCCCATACTAATTTATTGCTGCGATGTGAGCACACATTGTGAAAGGCGCGGAGGCGGCCATCTTTGCCCCGCACGAGCAAGATCGAGGCGCCACACACTGGCAGGTCCTTCACCAGATAATTGCCCGGCTGCGGAATTTCCTCTTCTCTCCCGACGTTGAGCCAGACCTTGCGGAAAATGCGCTCCCGCTCCAGGTTGAAATACTCTTGGGAAATATACGGCTCGATTGGCACTGGGGCTGTGCCGAGCTCTGGATGCTGGTCATGCCACCTTTTGCCATTGCCCGTGGCGCTCCCGTGTTCTTTTGCGACTGCCGCCATGCAGGAACCCTCCTTTTTGCTTTGAAACGTCATGAAGAATAAAACGTAAAACGTAAGGAGTAATTCTCCCTCCCCTTCTTATTACGTTTTACGCTTTACGTTTTAGCTAGCCTTTTAGTCCCAACTCTCGCGCAAACTGCGCTATCAGGGCCATAAATTGGGGAAACTCTCCAGTCCAGGCACGACAAGAGAGATACAGATGATGAAACCCGAGTTCACTATAGCGAGGCACATCTTTTATAACTTGTTCTAGCGTAGGAGTCGAAATCGGCAGCATACTGAGATGCAGATCTTCGGGTTTGCGACCGGCTTTGGTCGTGAGTTCTCGTAGGGTGTCAAGCGGCGCTTTGAGATCCTCCGGACCCTTACCGAGCGCGATCCAGCCATCCCCGCGGCGCGCTACCCGTTGCAGTGCACCTTTCGTCATACCGCCTACGAGAATAGGTGGCCGCGGTTTCTGTACGGGTTGAGGAACGAACTTGATATTGCTGAATTGGAAGTGGCGACCAGTATAGCTGGGCGTATCCTGCGTCCATAACGCTTTCAAGATGTCGATCGTCTCATTGGTGCGACTTCCGCGTTCGGCTAGAGGCACGCCCAGAGCGGTGAACTCCGGCTCCATCCAGCCCGCCCCGACCCCGACCACGAGACGCCCGCCAGAAAGTACATCCACCGTAGCCAGCGCTTTTGCGGTATAAATTGGGTGGCGATATGGCAACACGAGCACAGCCGTGCCCAGTTTGACCCGCGCGGTTTTGAGTGCGAGCGCCCCTAAGACCGTGATCGGTTCGAGGAAGGGATCTAAAGGATTAAACGCGTACCCGCCTTCGACCTTGGCAGGGAGGACGAGGTGATCGATCACCCAGATGGTGCTATAGCCGAGTGCTTCAGCGGCTTCGGCTGCTGCGACAATCCGCTGAGTTGCCTCTTCTCTGGCAAAGGAACCGAAGTGGGGCAAAACGATGCCATAGTCCATAATGCGATTCTCCTAACAAAAACGTTGTGCTTCGACAGGCTCAGCACGAACGGAAACTTTTCACCGCTTACGGTGGATACCCGTTCGCCCTGAGCTTGTCGAAGGGTGAACAGCGGAGTTTTTCACACCTTTCTAAATAAGGAACGTCAGATTATCTATGACTTCGTCATTATTAACCAGCAGGACCTTCTTGTAGGTGATCTTGAAACTGGCGCCCTGCGGTCGCAGCTTGTGAATCGTGCGGCCGGCAAAGGTATCCTGCCGGCTCCGTCGCAGTTCAGTCAGATTGAAGTTTGAGTAGACCGTCACCTCGCCGTTGTCCCCTTCCTCGATTTCTATGTTCGAGACGACTCGCCTGAGCCGCGACTTCGGCTCCTGGGCATAAGCGACACCACTCTTCAGGCGCTCAATCCGGTCCTCAAGGAACGGGCGGGTATCGTAAATGATTGACACATGCCGCTGTGGATCAATATCGTCTTCGTTGCACGGCACCCAGTACAGCAGGTCTTCCGCCCACAGCGACAACCATTCGTCGTAGGCATGCTCGTCCATAAGCCGCGCCTCACGGTAGAGAAAGTTCTCAATCTGGTGATGGTCTACTGGCATCGGGACACTCCTTGCTCTCCTTATAGATACAGGTCCCTGTGGAGCCTTGATTAATCAAGGCTCACAGAAGAAGATTAATGGGCTGTCTGCGCTGCTCTCCCGCTCGCACGCAGCTGCCGCCGAACTGAGCCTTCTCCCCCCTGCACCATCATCTTTTTCCACTGGCGCCAGATGCCACGCTGCGTCACCTCGTCCGTCATCTGCGCGATGAGTGTCCCATCGACGTCCCGACGTTCTCGTTGCATTCCGCGTGAGAGCAGCAACCAGGGATCGACTCTCGCGCTCAGACCAGCCTGGTTCCGCTCGAACATCTCCAGGTCGTCTACCGCGCCCTTCCCCGCCGGACCAAAGAAGGCTTCATGTCCGCGCAATCGCCCAATGTTCATCGCCGGCGCCACCCCCTTCAGCAGCGTCGGATAGAGAAACACCTGAGTCTCAGATTCGCTTATAGGCTGGACCACCCGGATCTGCACGCCGATGAGAATGAGGTTGGGGAACACCAGCATGTGGGTGCCCCCGGCGGTAAGAATTTCCTCAGCTCGCTCGTGGCCATACCGTTGCACCATCGCCTCTTTATAGTCGTCTCCTCCGGGCATCGTCGGCAAGGCTGCTCGCAGGAGATGACTGTTGGTCTTGTTGTACTCTCGCGAATCCAGCATGACGTGTCCGTTCCCCAGGTCGCGCGTAAGCCCGGTGGAATGGCTGGTAAACAAGTCCAGCTTTAGACCAGTGCGCTTCTGCACAGCGGTAAAGAAAGTCTGGTGGACAAAATTCGGGTGGTACCCATCCATACCGTTCTCGAGCTGAAACTTCCAGTTTCCCCGGTAACCGTATTTATGGACCCCAGCGGTGACGTCGAGTTCGCCCGCGGGCGAGAGGTCCACGAATAAGTCGAGTTGCTCTTTAGCCGGCTGACCGAGGTGTTCATCCAGCGTGATCCCCGCCGGACTCAGGCTGCCGAAAATGAACCCGCGGTACATGTCCATACGTGGCACCGGGCTCAAGCCGTAGTCCTCTTTATGGAACGAGGCATCGTAGCCATCCTGATAGGTGACCGCCGACAGGTCCCCATTATTACGGTACGTCCACCCGTGATAGGCGCAACGAAACGTCTTTGCGTTCCCCCGCTCGACTTGGCAGACCGTGTTAGCCCGGTGCCGGCAGCGGTTCATCAGCAGCCGTACCTGACCATCCTCACCGCGCACCATGATGACCGATTGCTGGCCGATCTTCTTCAGCCGGAAATCCCCTGGCTCTGGAATCTCACCAGCGTGCCCGACATAGACCCACCCCCGGTGGAATATCCGCTCCATCTCCTCGGCAAAAATACGCGGCTCCGCGTAGACACTCCCATGTACCCGGTCTTCCTTGACCAACGCGTCGTAATCAATTCCAGCCTGTGGTGTCGCCATGGTTTCCTCCTTTTCCACGCAATTGTTGCAAATCTGGTTGTGTCTGTGTAGGGCAGGCCGCACCTTATTTCAGATACAGAACTTGGCCTTCTCTAGACACTCGGTCAGACTTCCCCCGGTAGAACTGAGACTGGCAAAGATGAATCCCCGATACCGATCTACCCGTGGCAGCGGGAGCAACCCTTGAGTTTCTCTGCGGAAACGCTCGCCGTAGCGTTCCGCGCCGTTTACCCCCACCAAATTCCCTTTGGTGTTGTACATCCAGCCATGATACATGCACTGAAAATAGCGGGTGTTCCCCTTCCCCTCGCGGCACACAGTGACGGCACGGTGCCGGCAAATGTTGAACAATACATGGATCTGGCCGTCGTCGTCCCGGACGACAATCACTGGTTGTTGCGCCAGCGAGAGCGCTTTATAGTCACCGGGGTTGGGAATCTCACTCTCATGCGCGACGAGCAACCAGCTCTCCGGCCCACTACGCTTGTTCTCTCGTTTGAAGATCTCAGGATCAGTGGAGATACTCCGAGGGACTGGGTTGCCCTCGAAAATCAGTCGGTGAATGTCTAAGGGCAGGGATCCTTCTTTATTGCCCATCTGTACTCGTTTCCTTTTGCAGGGAGGAACTCTCTTCTCCTCATCTATACACCAGTCATCCTCACCCACCAACATGGACCGCAGGACGGCGATTGGGGTCAGGTTCTGCCTGACGTAACACTTCGCGAGTTACTGGAGCAATATCGCCCTCACCAAGCACTACATACTTGAACAGGTAAGTGAGTGGATTACCCTCGGTCCAATCAAAATACACATGCGGAATCTCTCGGGTCTTGTCACGTATGTACAGCAGAAAGGCAGCAATGGCATTAGGGACGGCCGAACTCTTGGCACGGAGGACGCGGTGTCCATCGACGTCGACGCCTTTCACCTTGAGCACACTGGCAAAATCCGACGCGTCACCAACTTCGACCTCAAGGAACAGAATAGGGTCGTCCGGCGGGATACGATGATGTTCACGCTTGAGCTTTCCTTCTACTTCATACTCGTGAACGTCACCCCGATCCGGCTGATTGGCAATGAGACAGATAGTCCCCCCACTCGCCTCAGCGATGAATGCCTGCGCAGTCTCATCCAGTTCGATCTTCTTGACGCGTAACTCTGTCGTACGCAGTACCCTCGACACCAGAGAAGAGACAATGATCGCCGCGATGAAAAACGAAGCAATCTTCACCCCTTCAGGTCGTTCAATAACATTGGTGATGGTCGTGTAGACAAAGACGAGGACGATCAGCAGAAACGCCCAGCGTTGCCAACCGTTCCGCCAGGTCGAAAGAGTCACGGCCACAGCCGCTGAACTCATGAGCACGAGGACGCCAGTCGCATACGCACCACCCTGGGCATCGACATCTGCTTTAAATATGAGGGTGACCGCAAACGCGATGGCGACGAAGACCAGCACAAGCGGTCGAGTGGACCGCGCCCATTCTGGCGCCATACCATAACGCGGCAAGTAACGCGGGACCAGGCTCAACAACCCGGTCATCGCTGAGGCGCCAGCGAACCAGAGAATAAAAGTCGTACTCACGTCGTAGGCTGTGCCAAACAGTTCACCGAGATATCCGTGGGCCAAAAAGGCCAGCGCTCGGCCATTCGCTTTCCCGCCCCGAGCAAACTCTGCGGCCGGAATAAGCAGCGTGGTCACCAGGCTGCTGGCAATAAGCATCACGCTCATAATGAGCGCAGCAGTGGCCAGCATCCGCCGCGTATTGCGGATACGGCCCAGCAGGCGCTCAGGGGTGTCATCTTTGTCTCCTCGTACCAGCGGCATGACAGTGACACCGGTCTCAAATCCCGATAACCCAAGCGCAAGTTTAGGGAACACCAGCAGCGCAACTCCGACCATCAGCAGCGGACTGCCGTGATTCGTCAGGAGTACGTCTCGCCAGTTCGACAGGACATGGGGATACAACATAATCTGGTACAGTCCCACACCGATGACAACAAGATTGAGCGAGAGATAACTCACCACCAGCAAAACCGCGATACTAATGACCTCACGAAAACCCTTCAGAAAGAGAGCTCCAAGCACGGCGATGAGGGCCAACGTCACCTCGATGGGGTGATGAAAGAAGCTGGGCACGAACGGATTTTTGACGATATGGGCAGTCGCGTCAGCCGCGGAGAGAGTGATGGTGATAATAAAATCGGTCGCAGCAAAACCCAGCAAACAGAGGACGAAGAGCTTCCCCTGCCAACGCGGGAGCAGGGTCTCAAGCATCGCAATCGAGCCCTGACCATATGGGCTCTCGGCTGCGACCCGGCTATAGATCGGTAGCGCTCCGCACAGCGTTAACAGCACTAAGATAAGGGTAGCCAGAGGAGAAAGGGTACCAGCCGCTAAAAACGCGATCCCCGGCTGGTACCCCAGCGTTGAGAAATAATCAACGCCCGTCAAACACATGACTTGCCACCAGGCATGCTGGTGAGCGCTGTGCTCTCGCCCCTGAGCCCCTTCAGTTCTCTTCACCCGATCTCTCAGGAACCAATACTTGAGGCGACGGGTCGTAGTTCTTCGCGAGACAGCCACTAGGGTCATGCACCTGTACCAGCCAAAGTAATTTTCTCCTGTATCTTTCGCTCAGTGAGTGAAAATCTTGCTCTGACTCTCCTCATCTCTGTTGCTCCGCTTCCTCTTACAACGCCGCTTCCACTCCTTCTTCAGCACCCATGGCGACTCGAAAGATGCCTTCCTGGGCTGCACGAAACTTCTCACACCAACCTTTCAAGGCAATACGGATTTTCTCTTGCCGCTCGGGAGTCGTGGCATAGTCGTGCACGAAATTATACACCGGGTCACCGTGCGCCTCGGCTTCACCCATATGAGCGTAGAAGAATTCGAGTTGTTCACGACTCAAGCCATACTTCTCCGCTAACGCTTTGACCAGCCGCTCGATTGAATCCTCACGCCGCGTTTCACCACCAATCGACATGGCTGCCAGGGTGACCAAGCCGTATTCGCGCCGGCCGAGTTCGATCACCCAGTTGACATAGTCAA
Organism: Deltaproteobacteria bacterium; assembly: GCA_016200595.1. Lineage (GTDB taxonomy): Bacteria > Desulfobacterota > Binatia > Bin18 > Bin18 > JACQEL01. Next base: position 3,901 of record JACQEL010000528.1, on the reverse strand, counting down.
GCGCGGCTTTCGCTACCCGCGGCTGAGTCAGTTCTGCCGTGGTCGCCCCGAACGCTTCGGCCAAACGGCGAGAGAGTACCCAGTGGGCATCGTCGCCCCGCCCCATCACCGTCTCTTCATCAATCAAATTCTCGACAATGTGGCGCCGGATTCTTTGATCGAGCGGACTCAAGCCGGTATTGAGAAAGATCCCGCCAAAGGCGCGGATATGCTGGCCGGTGCGGTAGTGATGCTGAATCGCCCATTTTTTCAGAGCGTCGCGGCCCATCGTGCCCGCCATCACCCCCGCAAAAAAACTTTTGCCATAGAGGGGGGCCTTTTCTTGTTCGCGCATGTAGCCGCGCAGTTCCTCAACAAATTGATCTGCCTGCAGAGTCATACAACACCTCCTTTTTCTGTCGCTTTGTTTTGAACCATGTTTGATTCGTGTCGTCAACCTTTCGCGTCTCCACCCCACTCCCTGACCGGCGTCAGACCGCAGCCGCCCGAACTGGGTCAGGCTCTGCGCCGCAGTCTGCGCCATAGCAACACTTCAAAGACCCCGAGGACTTCGGCTTCAAAGAGCGGCCAGGAAAAGTTGCAGCCGTTCAACGAGTAGAGGGGCTCGGATACCATAATGCGTGGGATTTTTAACGGATCGCCAGCGGCCGTGTAGTACCCACGCTCAATAGAAAAAGCATAGCGGAAACCTGCGTGTCGCGTACGGGCAACGACTCGATCATCATAATCGCCGTTAGGATATGCAAAGATAGTAATCTCTCGTCCAAGTTCTCGACAGAGAGTCTCACGACAATCTTTCAGTTCAGACGCAAGTTCATCATCGTTACAGTTAGTCAGGATGGCATGCGTCAAGCCATGACCCCCGAAATCTGCCCCTTCCTCAACCATTCGTCTCGCCTCAGCCCAACTCATGGCCACTGGCAGTCTTTCGATTGTGAGATCGCGGGCTGCCGCGACTTGCAAACTTGCCACGTTCTGGCGGAGTTGCTCGCTGGGTAGCGTCTTGAGGCGGTGAATTTTTCCCTCGGCTATGGCTCCATAGGTCGCCTGGCCAAAACGATTCAGCCGAAAGCGCGGACCTTGCGTTGGACGGTACGCCGCCGCGATCACGTCCCACCAGTGCGGCTCGACCCCATCGACAAACCGAGTCGTGACGCAAAAAATCCCTGTTGCTCCTGCCTCCCGCAGAATAGGCCAGGCCCACTCTGCGTTGTCGAGATAGCCATCATCAAACGTTATAGCAATGTGTGGGTGGGGATCACGGCTGCGGGCTACTCGCACGCACGTTTCCCAGGAACAGATCGTATATCGTTGGGAAAGTGCCTGAATCATTTGCCGGAGAACTTGCGGAGGAATCGCCTGAGGTTGGCGCGACTCGGGGCTGCCACCGACTCGATGCAAGGCAAGCACGGGGATTTCACCCCGCCGCGCGCGCCACCGTCTGAGCCACGCGAGAAAGCCACAGGCCTGGAGCACAACCGCGATCACCCATTTGCTGCGCTGAATGAGGCATTGCCAAAGAGGCATGAAACACGCTCCTGCCCGTGACTAGCTAGGGGTCTGTCGCAATGATTTCGAGGGTCTGTCATTCTGAGGCCGCAGGCCGAAGAATCTCATGGTCAGCAGCTAGTAGAGCGAGATTCTTCGCCTCAGCGCTGCTTCGGCTCAGAATGACATCCCTCATTTTTAATGCAATGAACTACTAAACCGAACGGCAAGAGATCCGTACACTCACGCCTCCGAGTCTGAATGCCGTAGCGTGCGCTATGCGCACGATAATAGCGGCGGCCAGAGAAGACGTGCGCACAGCGCACGCTACCCCGAGTGTACCAATCTCGTGCATCTTGGTTTAGGTATAGCAATCTCACAGGGTGCTCTCTACAGAGCTACCGGCAGCGAGTCCAGCCAGCAATCTAGACCATTGCTCGTCCCAAGCCGTTGAGTTGAACTCTGTCCGCACGAGCTGCTGAGCTGCCATCCCCATCGTTCGACGAATTTCAGGATTTCGGGCGAACTCCACGAATGCCGCGGCGCAGCCCGGGACATCCGCGGCATCGAACAGCAGCCCCGTCTGGCCATGCCGCACGATCTCCGGGATACCGCCAACGGCACTGCCCATCAAGGGTAAGCCAATTGCCCCCGCTTCTGTCAAGGCAAGACTAACCCCCTCTTTCCGGCTGGCAAGAACCGCGACGTCTGCCATCGCCATCCAGTCCCGCACGTCGTCTTGATAACCGGCCCAGATCACGCGGTCAGCAACCCCAAGTCGCTCCGCCATCTGCTCGAGACTCTGTCTGTATGCTTCCCTCCCTGGGATCTCCTCCCCAACGCAGACTAACACAACCTGTACCCCCATACCGGAAGCGTATTGAACAGCTTGCAACAGCAGCCCATGATTCTTCAAGGGATCCACACGCGCAACGCACACGGCAATAAGATCTGCTAAGGGAATTCGATGCGCTCTACGCCAGGCTGATTTCTGCGTCTCAGTCATGGCCGCAGCCGAGAACCAACCATAATCGATCCCGTTACGAATGAGATGTAAGCGATTGCGTGGAACTCCCAACCTGTGGAAGGTGGACATCCCTTCTTGACTGATGCAGACGATGTGGGCCTGTGCAAGCTTTAAGATCAAGAAAACCAGCCATTGTTTCGGCTGGTCATAAGGTGGAGAGAAGAGCGGAAAGCTCTGTTGAAACATCCACACGAAGGGAAGCCGGAGATAAGCAGCTAGAACTGCCGAACGCGCTCAGGAAACGCGAAGGTGGCAATTTGCGCAAAATAGTCTTGATCCTTTTCAGGGAGAACGCAGCGGCCTCGCCCCCAGAGCAAGCCGAGGTCGATGCGCGCGTGACGCTGCGCTATGGCAGCAACCCGGACCAACATGCGCTCGCCCCCACCCACGAAATCGACATGATCGTTGAGAAACAGCAAGCGCGGCAGAGCACTCTCTGTGGTTCCGCTTTTTTTCAGCAGGACAAACTTTTGAGAGGATTCCATCAAAAGCCAGCTATGTGGGCCGCGCAGTACTCTTCCGATCGATTATCTGCTTCAACTCTTCAATTTCGTGTGCAAGCACACGTTGGCGGCGAGAAAGGGAGAGCAAGTACAAAAACAAGATAATCCAGACGGCGCAAAACGCCGCAAACAAATATGGCATGCTCCTCCCCTCTCACGATGCTATTAGCGCTTCTCGGCGTAACCCGGCAACCTCATCTTGCTGTTTCAAGCTGCGCAAGCGTAACCACAACAACCAGGCAAACAAGCACAGAAATGCCCCTGAGCAGACCAACAGGGTCCACGCCATCTCCGGCGCCATACGCTCGACTTTGGGGTGAATTCCCCGCCATAAGCGCACGGCGATGTACAAGATGGGAATGTCGAGTACGCCCACAATACCCAACACGGCAGCATAACGCGCGATCAGTTCGTTATCTCCGGCCAGCACGCGCAGCAGCACGTAAGCCGCGTAGATCGTCCACAGGATCGCGACCATGGTCAGGCGCGGGTCCCAGGTCCACCACACCCCCCAGATCGGCCGCGCCCACAGCGCGCCAGTAATGATCACGACAGTACAAAAAACCATGCCGATTTCGGCCGCAGCCTGCGCCAACAGATCAGAAGAGCGATCACCCTGCCAGAGATACGACGCGCTAGCGCCCGCGACGACGAAAAAACCCAGGAACGTGTTCCACGCCGCCGGCAGATGAAAATAAAAGATGCGCTGTGGCACCCCTTGGATTTGTTCATTGGGCACGTAGAGAAAAACCATGGCCAGTGCGGCAATCATTGCCAAGCAGGTCAGCCAGGGGAGGATATTGTCGGCAAAGGGCTCAAATTTTTTCATGTTTACTCCCGCACAACTTGCGCGAAGATCAGCCACCCTGTTACCACAAAGATC
>JACQEL010000527.1 GCA_016200595.1 Deltaproteobacteria bacterium | reverse complement strand
GAGTTTGACGAAGAGATCATCCTGTGGGCCATGCCGTTCATCACAAATTTGTTTCGCTGGGTGCGGGCTGTGCAAGAACAGGAGGAAGCCCTGCGGCAAGAGGTGGAGCGCTGCCGCGCTCTATCACGGAAGGATTTTGCGCTACGCATGCAGCAAGACCTCTCGCCACGCGACTTCGCCGTGGTGATGCTGCTCTGGGGCGGGAAGCACATTGGGGACCAGTTAATGCGGCAACTGCTGGAGGATCAGATGGCTGCTATCGGTGTACCCGCGCTGAGAGTCGTAGAAGAAGACCCATGAAAAGAAAAGCCAAAGTACTTAGCCGCTATAGGGTCGCTGACTCGGAGAGTAGGAAAAACACACCAAGATTTGGATTTTCGGGTGCCACGGGCAGCAAACTGCCCGTGCCCACCGCTCGCACTGGCGGACCAGCCCAATACTGTCCGGCATAAATTTGTTCCACTCGGCTCCAAGCTCTAGGCTCCGCCGGCGCAGCTGTGGAGTGCGCCGGCCTGAACGGCGCTTTGGCTCCCGGGCTCCAGCCGTTACCGGGCGTGGAGCGTGGAGCGCCGCACAGCCAAAGCGGGAGCGGTGCTCCCGCACTCCAAAGGGCAAAGGCGCCAGTCCAGGGCCTCGGCCAGGAAAATTTCCTGGCCAACATTGGGACTAGCCGCCAGTGGCACCCAAACAGGTGGTGGTATCAGCGAATCCATCGCTTGCCGGAGCATTTCTATAGAGCAGGTTAACTCCTGCGCGAGTCCCGCCTAGCCTACAGCAGCAAAGAGCGGACCCGAGAATTGGTCCTGCAATCTACCCTTGAAAGCAAGGGCTCCGCGATGGATTCCCACAGAGAAACGCAAGCGACGGAGCCGTGGCAAAGCTTGGCGACTCTGCTCCATCAACGTACCGGCGGCAATCCCCTGTTTCTGGTGAAACTCTCGCTTGACCAGGGCTTTGCCTTCTACTTCGCACACGGGACTATTCTGCGCAGAGGAGCGCGGGCCGAGCAGGGGCGCGAAGAGGAAGGAATCATGCAGCTGCGTCAAGGCTTGGCCGCCTTGCGAACCACAGGAGCGGCACTCCGTCTGCCTTGTTACCTTTCCACACTGGCTGTGACCTATGCGAGAAGACGGCAAGGCGAGGAAGCAGCCTCACTACTGACTAGAGCACCAGAGGTGATGCATAAAAATGAGGAACGGGGGCATGAGGCGGAACTGCATCGGCTGAAAGGCGAACTCACGCTCAAACAGTCCGAAGTCCGAGGTCCGAAGTCCCCACTCCTCAGCCCCTAACCCCTAACACCCAGCCCCTAACCCCTAGCACCCAATCCGAGGCCGAAGCCTGTTTTCAGCAAGCCATTGAGATTGCCCGCAAGCAGCAAGCGAAAGCGCTGGAACTACGGGCGGTGATGAGTTTGAGCCGATTGTGGCACCAGCAGGGTAAGAAGGAAGAAGCCCGACAGCTACTCGCGGAAATTTATACCTGGTTCACCGAGGGGTTTGACACCAAGGACCTGCAAGACGCAGCAGCATTGTTAATCGGCTTGGGCGGCAGCATAGAAGAACCGCAAAGCCAGCAAGTCCCAGAGCACCCTTCTGCCGGGCGAAAGACGCACTCTCCTATCTCTATCACTACCTTTCCGCCTGCGGCCCCACACAGATCTGCAGAATTACATCTGTTGCCCGACTGCCTTTTCCGCAACGAAGGCGAATACTGGACTCTTACCTTCCAAGGGACCCTCTGTCGGGTCAAAGACAGCCGCGGCATGCCGTACCTCGCGCAATTGCTGAAAAATCCCACTACAGAGTTTCATGCTCTCGCCCTAGTTAGAGGCAGTGCCAATCCACAAGAGGATGAACCAGCCACAGCTTCTTCTGAACGTGCCCGGGTGAACGTCACGCGGGCGATCAGAGCTGCCATTAAAAAGATTACCGCCAGCCATCCCACCCTAGGCCAGCATCTCATCCATGCTATCAAAACGGGCACCTTTTGCTCGTACACACCTGATCCTCACCAGCCTTACTCCTGGCAGGTCTAGTAGCCGACAGTGGTTCTCATGCGGTGGGAGAGTGTTCATTCTCAATGAACACCGGTGTTCCCACAATTGTTACGCCTTATTCAGTAGGAAGACACCAAGGCGGTCCCCGCGGTTCTTTTCCTACCGCGAGGTGACCAGGAGAGGAGAAAACGATGACCACTACTGAATTTTTTCAATCTACGCCCGTGAAAATGCAGAAAACCAAAGAAGCAAGAAAAGCATTCACGAAAGCGAAACTAGAAGAGGCAGCGGGGATTTTCTTCATTACCATTAGCTTCTTTCTCACGGGATGGTTCTATTACGAGCTCTATCAAGCCTTGCATGACTTTGCGGCTTTCTAATGCCACCCGGAGCGAAGCAAAGGTGAGAGAATTTTGAGCGCACGTTGAGGATGAAACGATGACTACCTCTGACGGTACGCTTTTGATGCAAGACATCGCCGCGTCAAGTGACGTCCAGAAGAATCTCGATCATCCGCTTGGCCCGTTCCTTTACACGATTTCGTGCATGTATTGCATGACGGTGTCGCTAGCGTTGAACGGTGATGGGCTCGGCGCGGTATGGGGGGAAGAAAAAGCGCGCCAATTGCTCGCCGAGGCCGGTTTCGACACCGTGCAAGTGAAACGGTTTCCGCACGATACGATCAATAACTACTATATTGCCAAGAAGAGCACCGGGGAGCGTTGATCTTTGTCTTAGGACGCGGCAAATATCACTCTCAAGCACTGCTCAGTTCTGCTACCAAGGCTTCATTGGTTGGGATTCGCTCGAAGAGGGTGAGAAGGACTTTTGTGCCTTCCACCACCGTGAGTTCAGCAATGCGACGACGCAGCAGATGCGCAGCCTTGAGCGCAGCAGGATCAAGCAGTTGATCTTCCTTACGGGTGCCTGAGGCAGGGATATCGAGAGCAGGAAATATACGGCGATCAGCCAGACGGCGGTCAAGCACGATCTCCATATTTCCCGTCCCCTTGAATTCCTGCGCAATCACTTCATCCATGCGACTACCGGTGTCGATGAGCGCAGTCGCAATAATAGTGAGCGAGCCTCCTCCCTCTAACTGCCTGGCTGCGCCGAAAAAGCGCTTGGGCATTTCCAAAGCGTTGGCATCCACTCCGCCGCTCATGGTGCGTCCACTCTGGGTGTTCAAATTATGCGCGCGCGCCAGGCGGGTGAGTGAATCGACGACGACGACGACATCACGACCGGCCAAGGCATCCGTCACGGCACGCTCCAAGCAGGTGGCGGCTATCGCCAAATGCTCTTCGAGGGGACGGTCATTGGAAGAGGCAAAGACTTCGGCTTTAACCGAACGACGGAAATCCGTCACTTCTTCGGGTCGCTCATCGACCAGCAAACAGTAGAGAATCGCCTCGGGGGCCCCGTGAGAGACGCCGTGACACAGATCTTTCAAAAATGTCGTCTTCCCCGTTCGCGGAGGCGCCAAAATCAACGCGCGCTGTCCAAACCCGACCGGGCAGAGCAGATCCAAGACGCGCAACGTCAGCGGCGCCTCAGGGCCAGCTAAGGGAATTTTGCGGTTAGGAGCGATAGCCACGCGCGATTGAAACTCCTGTAAGGCAGCTGAAGGAACAGGAACGCCGCCCCGCGCCGCAGGTCTACGCGGGCTGCTTGGCGTTTGCCTGTCACGGTCGCTTTGCGGCCTTTGGCCGCCCCCGCGATAATGTCGGTTCCTCCGCATCCCTAGTGTCCTTTCTTTGGCAGGTTATCCTTTTAGACTGCGCTATTCTACTCTTCTATGATAGCCGAGTGCTGACAGCCGGTCGCTTCCTTTGTATAGTGCCCGCCATGAAGTCGCAAACTTACCGCCTTGGCGTGGACATCGGTGGGACCTTTACCGACATCTTTCTCCTCTCCGCAGCAGGAGAGGTCGTCATTGGCAAAGTGTTGACGACCCCGCGCGATCCTGCGGAAGCTGTCGTGACCGGGCTCCGAGTGCTCTTGCACGAGCAGGGAATTGCTCCAGCGTTGGTCACCCACTTGGTTCATGGCACAACGCTTATCACCAATGCCATCATCGAACGCAAGGGGGCGAAGACCGGGCTCCTCACCACCAAAGGCTTTCGCGATGCCTTGGAGATCGGCCGCGAGCGACGCTACGATATCTATGATATCTCCCTGGAGAATCCAGCACCGCTGGTGCCGCGCTTCCTGCGCCGCGAGGTAACCGAACGCCTGGACAATACCGGTCGGGTTATTACGCCTCTCGATCCAGACGAAGCCGTAGAGGTTATTCGTAGTTTGGTCGCAGACGGCGTCGAGGCTCTGGCAGTTTGCCTGCTCCATTCGTTCCGTAACCCCACACACGAGTTGTTCATCAAAACACTTGTGGCCGCGCATTTCCCGCACCTCGCCTGTTCGCTGTCCTTCGAGGTCATGCCGGAGATCCGCGAATATGAGCGCACCTCAACCACGGTCGCCAATGTCTACGTCAAACCGCTGGCGCAACAATACCTGAACAAGCTCAATGCTGACCTGCGCGCCCTCGGTCTCCCGCGCGACATCTTTATTATGTTGTCCAATGGTGGCATCACCAGTTGTGGTGTAGCAGGAGAATACCCTATCCGTCTCATCGAATCTGGTCCCGCTGCCGGCGCTCTGGCGGCGGTCTTCTATGGTACACGCAAAAAGCTTGAGCGGGTGATCTCCTTCGATATGGGTGGCACTACCGCGAAGATCTGCTTGATTGACCATGGCAAGCCACTCCTCAGCACAGATTTCGAGGCTGCCCGCGTCTATCGCTTCAAAAAAGGCAGTGGTCTGCCGCTCAAGGTGCCGGTCATCGAGATGATCGAAATCGGCGCGGGTGGTGGCAGCATCGCGCGCGTGGACAAGCTCGGCCTCCTGAAGGTTGGTCCAGACAGCGCTGGTGCCGAACCTGGCCCAGTGTGTTACGACCGCGGTGGCGAAGAGCCGACGGTTACTGATGCAGACCTCATGCTCGGCTACCTCAGTCCGGATTATTTCCTCGGCGGCAAAATGCGCCTCAATCTTGACAAGGCCAGGCAGGCAATCGCAGACAAGATCGCTCGGCCACTCAAGGTCGATCTCCTGCGTGCGGCCTGGGGCATCCATCAGGTGGTCAACGAGAACATGGCTAATGCTGCCCGCATTCATCTGGTTGAGAAAGGACGAGACCCGCGCGACTATAACCTGATCGCCTTTGGTGGAGCCGGGCCAGTCCACGCGTACCGTGTGGCTGAACGCCTCAAACTCAAGACTTTAGTCTGCCCACTCGCTGCGGGCGTCACTTCAGCTTTTGGCATGCTCACCGCTCCCCTGGCATTTGATTTCGTGCAGAGCTACGTCACCTCCCTATCAGATCTCGACTTCGCCGTCCTGGAACGCTTGTACGCGGATATGGAAAAGCGCGGCCACGACCTGTTGGCTGCGGCTGGAGTCGAGGGAGAGCTCACGCTTACACGCTCGGCGGATATGCGCTATCTGCATCAGGGCTTTGAGATCCGCGTGCCTTTGCCTGCAGCACAACTCACCAATGATGACTTACCTGCTCTGCGCCAGGCGTTTGCCGAAGAGTACGAACGCCTCTATAAACGTCTCAATCCCGGAGTTGAAGTCGAAGTGGTAAACTGGCGGTTAGTCGCTGCGGGCCCGCAACCACACATCGCTCTGCAACCGCCGGCCAATATGGGAAGAAGTCTTACTGCCGCGCATAAAGGCGAGCGACCAGTGTATATGCCCGAACACAACGGCTTTACTCCGTGTCCCGTCTATGATCGCTACTTACTGCCAGTTGGAACCACCTTTTCCGGACCCGCAATAGTAGAGGAGCGGGAGTGTACAGTCGTTATCGGCCCCGGAGCGAAAGCAAGCATAGATGAGGAGCAGAATTTAGTGATTACGCTCTAATGTCCTAGAAGAGCTCTAATTCCCCTTGCTCAACTGATGACTGCGAGACCTAGACGAGGGGCACGCCAAAATCTGGGGTGTCGATAGGAATGCCCTTCCTAGTGGCACCGGCCGCTGGCCGGTGCGCACCGCCGAGCCGGCGGTGCCACTATATTCCGCGGCTTGAGCGATCAATCCATATCTTGGTGTGCCAGACATATAGTCTCTCGAAATCTCGATCAAAACTCGGGCAGGGCATAGGGTAGCTGTCTCGCTGATGCTGTCCCACGTGCAATAGAAAACCCAGCTTCTGGTGGTTGCTTCCTGCAGCAGAACCCGTGCTCGTAAGGAATTGGCATCTCGGTTATCGAGGCAGGCATACAAGAAACAGGTATGGGATAAAGCCAACCAGCCGCCCAGAATCGTCGAGGTGCGGCTGCGCTGGTTTCAGAGTTCCCAGGCGTTGGGTCTCGTGGCGTCGGCAGGATAGGGAGGAGGCCTAGCCAAAGCCCTCTTCCTCTAACGGTCAAAAGAGTGATAGGAAATCTCCATGAGTTTCAGGCTTCGGGTGTTCGTGCTCCTGGCGCTGTGGGTGTTTCCCAGCTATGTCTTCGCCCGAGAACAGGAGGTCACCATCACTAGTCGCGAAGTCGTGGAGCGGCTGACTCGCCTAGAAGAGGGGCAAAAAGCTCTGACCAAACGACTAGAAGAGGTCAACACCACTCTCAACAAGCGTATCGATGACCTGCGAGCAGAGATGAACCAGCGCTTCGATGATGTCAGCCAGCGCTTCGTTGGCGTCAACCAGCGCTTCGACGATGTCAACCGGCGCTTCGATGATGTCAACAATCGCTTCGCTGGCGTCAACCAGCGCTTCGACGATGTCAACAATCGCTTTAACGATATCATGACTCTATTACAGATTATCATCAGTACGCTCGTTGCTCTGGTGCTAGCCATTGCCGGAGCAGGGTTTGTCATGTGGCGCAAAATTCTGACGGTCGACGCAGCCGTGCAGACCAAGTTCGGGTTAGACCAGGCGGTTAAGGAACAGGTACTGCACCTTGAGCAGGAAATAGGGTTCGTGAAGGGGAAACTGCAGGAGCTCAGCGAGGCGCTAGGCAAAAGATAAGCTGTCGCTTACTTATCAATGACACTAGAGCCCCTATGGCAGATGTTCCTCCTTGCCTATATCAGATCAAACAACCGCGCCACGCTCTGTTGCACGTGTTGCTTCACTCGCTTCTCCAACGCTTCTTTCCCACGCTCCCCTAACAACCGAGCAAAAATGGTGGGGTTCGTGAAATACTCACGAAGGAGAGCGTTCAGCGTGAGGATGGTTAGTTCCACGTCAATTCGCCGCCCAAGTTCCGCTGGCAGCCGCTCGCGCAGCCGCTCGGCGACTGCCACCAGTAATGATTGTCCTTGCGGCAGCGCGCCACTTGGCGCCGCGGCTTCAAGAATGCGATAACTATCAAGCCGCGCGGCATACTGGTGCACTCGAAAGAACGCAAACATTTTGTTGACCACGGCCTGTACGGTCTCCTGCCACTGGCTCCCTGGGGAAGCAGGTTGAGCGAGCAAGGCAAACACTTCCTCTGCTAACCCGGCCCGCTGGGAGAGCAAGTTTTGGTAGACCGCGGTATACAGTTCTTCTTTGGATTTCCAATGGAAGTGGAGGGTAGAGATATTAATCCCGACCTGTTCAGCAATATCGCGCGTGCGCGTCCCCTCGTACCCCTTTTGGGCGAATAATTCTTCGGCAACCTGCAGGATGCGTGCCTTCGTCGCCGGCGGTGGACTGTGTCTCCTCTCGTTCTTGCTCTTGCTCGTAACCATAGAATGTGGAGAAGCATAGCACAGCGAGCAACCATTTAGCAATCAACTGATTGATTGAATATCAATAATGAAACACGGCAACGGACAACAAATAAGTAATCGTAGTAAACCCTACGACGCTTGCCACCGCCACACTCATCGTTATCTCTCTTTTATAGCGGTCTCCGGTCTCCGCAGCTTTCGCCCGGAATGCGCGCCTGATGGTCAGTGGACAGAGAACAAAAGCCGTGAGGGACAAGGGAAGGATGAGAAACCACGACACTTCCAGCCACGATTCTGGCCGGAGGATTGCGGCAAAGGCAACTCCAGCCTGGGTGAAGCTCGCTACTTCTTCGGCTTTCTTGAACGCTGCCAACCACAGGTCAAAGCCTCGCATGCAGAACAGCAGAGTCGTACCCACGAGCGCCAGCCAGGCTCCGACGTAGGCGGCGTAGGCGTCATGCTCTGTCGGCTGCCGGCTGTGTTGTCGGCCAGTCAGGCGACTATGGACTACGCCATAACCAGCGTAGACGACAAACCCACAATTCAGCCAAGCAGCAAACCGCAACCAGGAAGTCGGCGGGAGGTAGTACACTAAGTACAGGCAGGAGCAAATGCCTAACACTGGAAAGATGTAGTTTCGGCTGAGCACGAACAGGACTGCACCCAGAAGAAGCAGGACAGCTTTACTCGTCTCCGACCACGGACACAGCAGCACGCCAAAGGCAAAGCCAGAGTACAGCATGAGCGTCCAGCCCCAGCCGCAGGGAACCCGGAATGGCCGCGGACGCGCCGGGTCGGTTCTGCGCAAAATGATAATGCCAGCACAGACCAAGATGAATGCGAATAGGGTGCCAATATTCGTCAGATCAACCATCTCGTCGATGCTGGCAATGGTAGCAAAGCCCGCGACGAAGACCCCGGTAAGGAGCGTAGAGACATACGGGGTGCGAAAGCGCGGATGAACAGCGCGAAAGACTGGCGGCAGCAACCCATCGCGCGCCATGGCGAAGAAGATGCGTGGTTGCCCCAGTTGGAACACCAGCAATACCGCCGTGTGCGCGATCACCGAGCCAAAAGCAACGATCTGGATCGCCCAGCCTAACTGCGGATTAGCGTGCTCAAGGGCCAAGGTCAGCGGCTCGGCTTGCTGCGTGGCCAGGGTCGCCTTGAGGTCAGGATAGGAAATCAAGCCAGTAAAGACCGCAGCCACGACGACATAAAAGATTGTACAAACAACCAGGGAAGCAAGGATACCAAGCGGGAGATTACGCTGCGGGTCCCGTGTTTCCTCGGCGAGGGTAGAAACCGCGTCGAAGCCAATATAGGCAAAAAAGACGATCGCTGCGCCAGCACTGATTCCTCTCCAACCGTTCGGAGCGAATGGCGTCCAGTTACTCGGCTGTACCCAGCGACACCCTATAAAGATAAAAAATAACAGGACCAGAATTTTGATACTGACCATTACGGTATTCACCCGCGCGCTCTCGCGGATACCCCACACCAGCACTACGGTGATGACCGTGACGATAAACATAGCCAGAAGATTAAAGATGACAGGCACGCCGAAGACGTGCGGGGCATCCCGGTACACCGCCTGCACGCCGGCGGTGTCAATAATTTTGGCAGCCGTGCGATAATCCATAGATAACCAGTCGGGGATACTGAGGCCGAATCCAGCCAGAAAGGTCTTACAGTAGTTCGCCCAACTGATAGCAACGGCGATATTGCCCACGGCATACTCGATGATGAGATCCCAGCCAATGATCCAAGCCACCAGTTCGCCGAGTGTGGCATAGGCATAGGAGTAAGCCGAGCCTGAGACGGGGACGAGCGCAGCGAACTCAGCATAACACAGAGCAGAAAACCCGCAGACGATGGCGGTAATCACAAACGACACTACCAGCGCTGGACCAGCACCAGGGCGGGAGAGGTCGCCGGCAGCAGCCGTGCCAATAGTGGCGAAGATACCCGCACCGATGATGGCACCGATACCGAGCAGTGTCAGTTGCACAGGCCCTAACGTCCGCCTGAGTTGATATGCCGAAGGCACGCTATCTGGCGGGGCTGCCTCAAGCGATTTGCAGTGGAACAAGCGACCAAGCATCACCAGGTTCCGCCTCTCTGTCCGATGGACGCTGTCTCCGTGTGGATGTTGACAGGAGCAGCCTGAGAACTATATCTCTCCTGGAGGAGAATTCCTCTGGGGGCTCTGCGGGAACCGCGGTATCCGTTCCTTTCCCTCCTGCAGGCCGTCCCGGGAAGTAACGACTGGGGAGACTCATGTCGAATATTCATCTGCTATTAGTGCGACATGGCGAGACGGTGTGGAATCAGGAAAACCGCTGGCAGGGACAAGCGGATGTCCCCCTGAGCGAAACCGGCCGGGCCCAGGCACGACGCCTGGCGCAACGGTTGCGAGCCGAAGGCCGACCCGTGCGCGCCATCTATGCCAGTGACTTATCGCGGGCGTTTCACACGGCGGAGATCCTGGGCGAGGTGCTGGGGGTGGCTCCCCTGCCGGACGTGGGATGGCGTGAGATGAACATCGGCGTGTGGAGCGGGCTTACGACCGCTGAAGTCATTGCTCGCCACGCCGCCGACTGGGAACGCCTGCGTGCGGGAGAAGACCTGCCCCGCGGCGGGGGCGAGACCTTTGCCCAGTTCCAAGCGCGGATTCTCCGTTCAGTCGAGCGGATGAGAGCAACCCATGTGGGAGAACAAATTGTGATCGTGACGCATGGCGGGGCCGTGCGCGCCTTTCTGCTCCACTGTCGTGGGTTGGACGTGAGCCAATTCCGTCAGATCGACAAAATCGGCAACACCGGCATCAGCGAAGTCGTGATTGCACCCAATGGCCAGTGGGTGATTCATTCGGTGAACGACGTCACCCACCTGGATGGGCTCGCACTAGGGGGAGAGACAGTCGATGCGTAATTTCGATTACGGATCGCATGGCCAGTGGAAGATTCGGGCCGAAGCGGATTGCAGACTTTCCTTTCCTGCCATTTCCCCGTTTCCCCATTTGCCCATTGCCCCTCTCCTCTGAAGGCTGTGTTTCCTTGCGTTTCTTATCCTCGCGCTGGCTCAAGGCTGGCATTAGTCTCGGACTTCTCGCCCTGGTGTTGCGCTCGGCCAATGTGCGCCTTCTGCTTGCCCAGGTTCGGGCCGCGCGCCTTGAGCTTTTTCTGCTCGCCCTGGCTGGCTATCTCGCCAGTCAGGTCCTGAGTGCGTACAAATGGCAAGTACTCGCCCGACCGCTCGGGTTTGATCGACCCCTGCCCGCGTTCGTCGTCTATTATTTTGTGTGCATGTATCTCAATCTCTTTGCTCCGAGCACAGTCTTAGGCGATCTCGGGCGGGGACTGCTACTGGCCAGTAATGGCGGCGGCATCGGTTTAGCTCTCCAATCGATTGTCGCTGACCGGGTCAGCGGGATAGCGATGTTATTGTGGGTAAGCGCGAGTGGATTTTTGTTATTCGGTCCAACCGTCCTGCCGCCGGCTTTATGTTATGGCGTCATTGCGGCGGCGTGCTTCATGGTCGTGGTCTGGTGGCTTCTTCCGTATATCGTGGCCTGCTTAGGCTCACCTCAGCACAGAGTGCGCCAATTTGCCGAGCGCGCTCTTACTCCATACCGTACCCAAGGAGCTGCCGTATTTGGTCGTGCGTGCGGCTTGTCATTGCTCTTTCACCTCTTGCAACTGAGCTTGCAAGTGCTCCTTGCCCACGCCTTGAACCTCTCTGTCCCCTTTTGGTATCTCCTGTTGTTTATTCCGCTCGTGCATATGCTCAGTGCTCTGCCATTCAGCTTAGGTGGAGTTGGCGTGCGTGAGGGAGCCTACGTCGTTTTCCTGGCGTTGATCGGCATTGGCAAGAATGAAGCCATAGCCTTTGGTCTCCTGTGGACGGCGCTGGTGTTCGGAGCGGGATTAGTGGGCGGACTTGTACTCCTGGTCTCGCCTGCCATCCGGCTCTCTTTGCAATTCTCCACCACCAACAATCAGTGGAGAACAAGAGAGCAGGAAACTGAAGGCTCTTACTAAGCTGTAGTTCCCGGTTTTTTGATCAGAGCGAATGTGTGTGACGGGCGCGCAGAGCCCTTGCTCTGCGCGCCCTGGTTGCCCCAAGGTGGGAAGTGACCAAACGACCCGTCCCTGGAGGCAG
>JACQEL010000526.1 GCA_016200595.1 Deltaproteobacteria bacterium | reverse complement strand
CTGGTTCACCACGCTGAAGGCGTGATTGTAGGGGTGAGAGGGATAAAACAAGGTCGTGCCGAGCATCGCGCGGCCGGCTTGCAACTGCAGGGCTGCCATGAGCCCCACCAGGCTCAATACCAGCAGACCTATGCGCGTGGCCAGTCGTGGACGCGACAGACCTTGCAAGCCTGCGGCTATCCGCGCGGTGAGCCGTTCTCCCCAAGAACTCGCTCTGGCTTCGGGGCTCGGCAGTTGGAGCAGGGACGACCACAGCGGCAGCACAATCCACAAGGACAACAGCAGTCCCGCAATCCAGCCAGCCCCCAGATAGCCCAAGGCTTGCAGCACGGGGACGTCGGTGTAGGCGAGAACCAGTAACGCGGCCCCATCGGCACAGAGTGCGGCCGTCAGTGGGCGCCACAACGCCGCGGCGGTACGCTCAAGAGCCTGCTCCCGGCTCGTCTTTGGGGAGAAGGGCGTAAAAACCGCGCTGTATTCGTGTCTGAGGCGCTCGTGCCAACTCAGGACGAGCGTGACCCCGCGGGCACACAGAGGGAAAAACATGATCAAGGCTAACGGTTCAAACGTCAGCCTGCCAGCGCCCAGCAGCCCAAGTCCCCCCAGGGCACCGAGCAGGTTGACCAAGAAGACGACGAGCATGCTGCTCCACCGGCCGATCAATTGGCCGGCGAGGAAAATCGCGATCCCCGCGCTGATGGCCAGCAACAAGAGAAACCGTGGAGCTGCTTCAATTAACCAGGCCGCCAGGACCAGATTGCCGGTAAACGTGATGTCGGTGTTGGCGTCACTTTCTCGTTCAGCGAGGGTTTGCAACCGGGCAAACACGGCCCGTGGCTCGGCCATACCGTCCCAGAATCCGGCGCGAATCAGCGCTATCTTATCGTCTAAGGAGACGTAAATCCCGCGAATACCCAGATTGGTGTACACCGCATTCTTAATGTGCACGAGCGCCTCGGGCGACTGAGATTCTTCAGGATGATTCACCACCGGTAGGATGCTAATCCCTTCACTGCGCACTTTGATGTCCTTGAGCCGAGGGTGGGTGAGCGACATAACCTCGAACGGGTTGACGCCTTTCGTCTCTAATAAATCGACCGTGATGCGATGAATCTTTCCCAGAGTTTCTGGGGTATAAATCGTGCCCTCCTTGACGCTCACCGTAACCGCGATGGCATTGGTCATCTTGAGCATCTCGGTAAACTCTTGATAGAGCCGCACATGCGGATGTTTGCCCGGGTAGTAATCGGACATCTTGGAGGAAAGCGAGATGCGCTGGGCGAGAAACGCAGCCGGCAGGGTCAAAGCGACCACCAAGAGCGCGGTAAACGAGCGGTGATGTGCTACGAAGCGGCACCAGCGGACAGACATAGAACCCTCCCTCACTGACGGATGGGCACTATAGCCCGTTTTTGCTGAGTTTTGTAGGGGCTCGGGGACTTTCCGAGAAGGTACTGTCTCGGAGTCTTGCCCTCCTGGTTCTCAAGCCTGACCGCGAAAGGCGCGCCCTTTCTCTCGTCGCTGACCAAGGAAGAGTCCGGCCTTCGGCAAAATCGTATAGTCCTGCCGTTGACAAGCCTTTTCTCCCTAGTCTAAGAGAGGGAACACACTTTTCTTGTATCAGGTCATTAAAGGAGGGAAGGTAGTCATGAACTGGACAGTGTTCCAACCCTGGCGACTGTGGGCAGGGGTCGCGGCGCTTGTGTGCGTAGTCGGCGGAATGCATCCCGGGGCCGCCAGTGCGCAGGATGGTGACCGCATCCGTGATCATCTCTATGCCGTGCATCTACTCCCCAGCGACCAAGCCTGGGCAGTGGGCAGCTTTGGCGCGATTTATCACTCAAAGGATCGCGGCAAGCAATGGGAGAAGCAGGACGGCGGGGTCATCGAACCCCTCTACGGGGTGCGGTTTGTCGATGACAAAGAAGGCTGGGTTTCGGGGAAATCCGGGCTTATTCTGCATACTGCGGATGGTGGCAGCAAATGGGAAAAACAAGTGAGCGGCACGACCCATCACCTGTTCAATATTACGTTCCTGGATAAACAGCGTGGACTTGCCGTCGGCGACTATGGCACGATCCTGCAGACAAGTGATGGCGGGAAAACCTGGCAGGATCGCTCACCAGGAGAGGATGTGTTCCTGTACGCGGTGGTCATGCATGAGTCAGGCAAGGCCTGGATCTCCGGAGAGCGTGGCACCGTGCTGCTCAGCGAAGACGGTGGTGCGACCTGGCACAAGCAGGAAACTGGTACCGAAGCTACCCTTCTGGGGCTGACCTTTGTCGATGATAACTTAGGATGCACGGTAGGGATGGACGGGACGATTCTGCAGAGTGGTGATGGCGGGAAGACCTGGAAGCCCTATGAGAGCCCGGTGCAGACCGCCATCTACAACGTGACGATTGATGGACAGACCGGCTGGGCAGTTGGAGATGAGGGAGTAATCCTTAACTCGAGCGATGGCGGCAAGAACTGGAGTTTGGTGGAGGCGCCCGAGGAATTGTCCCTGTACTGGATGATGGGGGTCTCGATTGTGCCTGGCTCGGCCCACGGGCTTATTACGGGCTCGCACGGCCTGGTGCTGATGACCGAGGCGAACAAGGTCGATTTTGAGGCACGCTTCAAGAAGAAGTAGCTGTCCATTAAGGGGGATTCTCCTATGCTGCCACGTAGTTGGATGGAAGCTTATATCAATTTTCTCCTCAAGTTCCGTTGGCCGATCATAATTGTCCTGACGATTATGACCCTAGGCCTTGCGTATCAACTGACGTACATGCGCGTCTATACGAACTTCTTCGACCTCTATCCTCCTGGCCATCCTTACATCCAACTCTATCAGAAATACCGGCGCATGTTCGGCACCGCCAACGTTTTGGTAATGGCGATTGAGGTGAAAGACGGCGATGTCTTCAATGTCGATACTATCAACAAGATTAACTATGCGACGTTGCAGGTGGTCGAGACGGCTGGAGTCAATCCGTATCAGATTCGTTCGTTGACCCACCCCAAGATGAAGAACATCAAGATTACCGGGGCGATCATTACCGCGTACCCTATCATGTACCCCGGCCCGCCGAAGACGGCCAACGACGTCAAGGCGATTAAGAAGGCCGTGTACACCAACGAAGGAGTACATGGCTTCTATATCTCCCGCGACAATACCACGGCCTTGATTACGGCTGGTTTCTGGGAAGAAGGGGTCGATTTCCGTAACTTGCACGAGCGTATGATGAAGATCCGCACGGAAGTCGAGAAAGACGGCAAGCACAAGGTCTACATTGCTGGCTTTCCCATGCTCTATTCCTGGATCTTTAGCTACAAGAACTACATCCTCGGGGTCATTGGGATTACGACCGTGATTATCGTGCTCATGCTGTGGTTCTACTTTCGTACCTTTACTGGGGTGTGGGTGCCGCTCTTCTCCGGTACGTTGAGTTCGGTATGGGCTTTAGGTTTTGCCGGCTACTTTGGCTACAACCTCGATCCCCTAGTCTTGGTGGTCCTGGTCTTGATCACGGCACGGGCGCTCTCCCATTCGGTGCAGTCGATGGAGCGCTACCACGAAGAATACCACCGCCTGCAGAACAAGCAGGAAGCGATTCTGGCCTCTTATCTGAGTCTGTTCAGTCCGGCGCTGGTGTCGATCGCCTCGGATGGGCTGGGCATCTTCACTCTGGCCCTGGCGCATATCCCGCTGATTCAGAAGCTGGCCTATGTGTCCAGTTTCTGGGTGTTTACCATCTCGATCAGCGTCGTCACCTTGCACCCGATTATTCTCTACTTCATTCCGCCGCCCCCACGAGACCCTAAGTCGGGCACCCGCTTTTCCGACCGTATCTATAATGCCGTCAACCGCGCCATGGTGAAGATCAGCAACGGCGGGGCGCGCTATGTGGTGCTCGCCTCGTTCAGCGTATTTATGATCGTGGGGATGATCTACTCACAGCACCTCAAGATCGGCGACGTGTCGATCGGCAAGGCGTTACTCTATAATAGCCACGACTACAATGTCTCGTACGATAAGGTCAACCAGAAGTTTGTCGGGGCCTCGCAACTGGTGATTCTGGCTGAAGGAGCGAAAGAGGGGGTCATCAAAGATCCCCAGATTCTCCAGACCCTGGAGAAATTCCAGCGCTTTATGGAGCACCAGAAGTTGGTGGGCGGTAGCATTACCATTACGACTCTCGCACGCCGCCTCTACCAAATGTTCCAGGAAGGCATCCCCAAGTGGGCCATCATTCCTGACAACCCGCGCGATGTGGGCAATATCTTCTATCAGTTCCTCAATACTCTAGGCGCGGATGACCTCGATAGCTTTCTTGACAAGAACTCGCAGAACGCCACCATCACGGTGTACTACAAGGACTACAACCACGAGACGGTAGTAGGCTCGATCGACATGGCCCGTCAATTCATCGAGCAAAATCCGGTGGAGAATGTCCAATTTCGCTTAGCTGGGGGACTGCTGGGGATTTTGGCCGCGGTCAACGAAGAGGTCGAGTGGTCCTACAAGTGGAACCTCATCCTGGTGATGGTGACGGTGTTCGTCTTGAGTGTATTGACCTATGCCTCGGTAGTCGGCGCGCTGATCGTGATGATCCCCTCGATCGTGGCCCAGCCGCTGTCGGAAGCGGTGATGTACTGGATGGGCATTGATGCCAACATTAATTCCTTACCGGTGGCGGCCGTCGGGATCGGCATCGGCATTGACTATGGCTACTACGTGCTGTCGCGCATCGTGGAAGAGTACCAGCGCTTTGGCGATCACGACCGGGCCATTGAAGAAGCGCTGATGACCACGGGGCGGGCGATCATGTTCACCGGCACCACGCTGACAGTCAGTGTCCTCTTCTGGATTTTCTTTCCCATGAAGTTTCAATCGGAGATGGCGATCCTCTTGACGCTGCTGCTCTTCTTCCACGTGGTGGGGGCCTTAGCGTTCATTCCGGGGATAGTCTCGTTGCTCAAGCCCCACTTTCCGCTGCCTAACAAGGTGATGATGGTAGTGTTGCTCGTGACCTTTGGGCCAGCAGTGTTAGGGTATTTCTTCTTCCCTGAATACGTCAACTTGCTCACCCTGGCGATTCTCTCGATCTCGGTAGCGATCGGGGAACATATCTGGGCGACTCGGCATAACGTGGCGATGGAGTTGCGAGAGTAAGCCGAGAGTCAGTGCCGATGAGGGGATGAAGCTCAGCGAACGCAGAGGCTGACTTTTCCCCTCACCAAATTACCAAGAGATACAAGAGAAAAGGACAAACTACCTATGAAAGGAGGGGCAGGAAAATTTGGGAATGATAGAAAAAAAACTTGACAAACAGACATTAATAGGTGTATTTCAGCCGGCAGAAGTGAGGGCTTTTGTCATCTGGGCTAGGAAATCGTAACCGGGTGAGGGTGACTCAACGTCTCGCCCAAGCAAGGAGGAGAACCGCTATGAGGAGGAACAGATACCGTAGATGGGGGTTGGGTGCAGCCTTGGTCATGCTGTTGTTACCGGCTGCCACCAGTTGGGGTTATTTCTTCGATGACCGGCGCGAAATGAGCCTGGCAGGCTTCGCCTATAGCCGGGCGGTGTTCGCCACTCAGGGCGGCAAGAACGGCTCAGCCCATACCTATTACCCCGGCAATATGGTGCAACATCGCAACTTCGTTACCCTGGAATGGCGCCATAACCTCAACCGCGTCTCGCGGGAGTTCCCGACCGTAGGCCAGGCTTTTCAATTCGCTAACCTCGACGCCTTTGACTACTACCTCAACATGCGCACCGAGTATGATGGGGTGTGGACCTATGGCTCCAATAGCATGAAAAACATGATGGGTGGCACGCGGCTGCATGCGCCTTACTGGGATGATCAGAAGACTTCCACCCCCTACGACGGGCTGTATTACACACCGTTTCCTAAGGCCCCCTGGCCGACGAATAAGAAGGCCGCGGATTATCCCGGTGATGTTATCTCACCGTCCAACCGGCGCTGGCTGCGCAATTTTCGCGGGCCCAACGTGCGGCTCTTCGAGTGGTATTTCAACATCACCAAAGGCCCCCTGTTTATCCGCATCGGTCGCCAGAACCTGTCGTGGGGTGAGACTGATGGCTTTCGCCTCTTAGACCAGATTAATCCGCTGGACAGTACCTTCGGCGGCTTTCTCACCTCCCTGGATGAACGGCGCATTCCCCTCAATATGATGCGCGCCCAGTGGAGCTTTGGCACAGTTGGGCCGGTCTCAGACCTCACGCTGGAAGGGTTCTATTCGATTGACAATAAGGTGAACCAGCCTGGCTTACCCACCAGTTCAACGAACTACTGGGGTTCCATTCAGGGCGGCAACACCGCGGTCATGTATGGGCGCACGCCGTGTGGGGGCGACTTCATGGCCGAGCGCGGGATTCCGGCCTATGCCTTCACCTCGACCGATCCCCGGCTGCAGGCGAAGTTTGGCGCCGGCTACAAAGGCTCGGGGCCGGGACCGAAACACGGTGGGGACTGCTCGGTGCGGGGCAACGGACCGCATGCCGACCTGGCAGATGGTCGCGGTGGAGCTAGACTCCTGGGCACTATTCACGATTTCACCTTCTCGATTGCCCATTACTATACCTATCAGGACGTCCCGGTGGTGCGCGCAACGATCATCTCGCCTACGCCTGATCATCTGCGCTGGGATTTGGGGCTGCCTACCAACTCGGCGGGACAGGCCTGGACCAGCAATCCTTGGGGACCCAGTGATCCGCTGGCCGCTCGCATGATCTCCTCCGGCGCCAACACTACCGGACGGGGGGGGGTCGGTACGATCGCCGGCGGCGAGCGCGACGTGCGGTCCACCATTAACTATTATCGGGTGCAGGTCACCGGCGGTTCGCTCTCCTTCCCGGTTAATGCGTTAACTGGCATGTTTGTGGGCTCGGACAACCCGCTGTATTACATTTACACCACCTTCCGCTCAGAAATTGCCTTCTTCCAAAACGTGCCCCAAGCGCGCGCTTATGCCCACGGAGACGGAACGACGGCGTTCAGCCGTTTTTTAGGGACTGATTTACCGGGCCTCACTGTCAACCCCGATGGCAGCAACAATACCAGCGTCGCGGTGTTTAGACCTGGCGGGGCGTTAGACAATCAGGCGGGGTCGCGTACGACTCACGCCACCAAGCGGGATTATCTGGCGTGGAACATTGGTTTGGACCATAACCAATGGATCCACTTCCTCAACCCGGTCAACACGTTTACCTTTTCAGCCCAACAGTTCTGGGTCAATCGTAACGGCCAGCAGGTCTACGATCAGGACCGGAGCCAGGGGCCTAGTGTCCTCAATGACCGCGATGAGATCGCTGGGCGCGTACGCCGGCTGCAGGTGCCAGTGACTAATGCGGCCATTGGTAACGTGTGCGGGCTAGGCAGTGGCAGCCGCAGGGGTTGCTCGCTGTGGAAATTCGGCGGTCGGGATTGGCTGACCACGCTTTCCATTACCACTCAGTACATGGGTGGTAACCTGCGGCCCAGTTTCACCTACTTCTATGACTGGTCAGGCTCCTACCTGATTCAGCCAGGAATAGACTGGACGTTCTGGGACCCGTTCCGGGCGAGCATTCGCTACAACTACATCGAAGGGCGAGGCAACCGTGGCTTGGGGTTGCAGAACCGCAAGGACAATATTTGGGTTGAGCTGCAGTATCTGCTTTATTAAGTCCTGAGTGCTGAGCAATGAGTCCTGAGTAAGACCTGATCCCTTTGCTACTCAGCACTCAGGACTTAGAGCCCGAGCGCAGGACTAAGGATCGGAGGGCGGGAGAAATCCCGCCCTTCTTGTTTTCGGCAGCCAATCAGTCTCATCCAGTTCGCTAGAGGGCTTGCTGAATGCAGTCACTGCAAATAAGCTGACTGCCAATTCCTGCTCTCCCTTATGGATAGGGGTGACGGTTTCAGTGTAGAGGAATAATCTAGCCTGACCCGGAGTTATGCCACGGTGAGTATGATTGAAGTCGAGAACGTCTCTAAGCGCTTTGGTCCCATTCTGGCTGTGGACCACATCTCTTTTCGTATCGATCGCGGAGAGGTGGTTGGTTTCCTCGGCCCCAACGGTGCGGGGAAGAGCACGACCATGCGCATCCTGGCCTGTTTCTTCCCCCCAACTGCTGGGCGAGTGAGCGTCGGCGGGCACGACGTGACGACCCATGCTTTACAGGTCAAACAATTAGTCGGGTATTTCCCGGAACGGGTGTCGGTGTATCCGGATCTGCCGGTGCGGAGCTTTTTGGATTTTGTTGCCGAGGCCAAAGATGTGCCCCGGGCTGAGCGCAAACGCGAGATCGCGCGCGTGATTGACTCCTGTGGGTTGGAAGCCGTAAGCGATCGCGTTATCGGCCACCTCTCCAAGGGCTATCGCCAGCGGGTTGGCATCGCCCAGGCGCTGATGCGCAGGCCGCAAGTCTTGATTCTCGATGAGCCGACGATTGGGCTCGATCCCGAACAAGTCGTGGAGATCCGTAGCTTGATACGTAATTTAGGGGCGGAGCGCACCGTTATTCTCTCGACTCATATTTTGTCTGAGGTCAGTTCGGTGTGTGACCGGGTCATCATCATCCATCAGGGGCGTATCTTAGCCTCAGAATCGTTGGCGGCCTTGCGTGCCCAACTCCAGCGTACGCGGGTCGTGCGGGTTGAAGCTGAAGGACCAGAAGCGCAGTTGCGCGCAGTGCTCGAACGCCTGCCTGGAGTCGAAACCGTGCGGAGGCCAGAGATAAAAGTCCGCAGAGCGGAAGACAACGGAGCCGTCGCGCTCATTGTGGAATATGCCGGAGACGATATCCGTAAGCAGCTGAGCCGAGCCGTCGTGGAAAACGGCTGGGAACTGCTTGAGGTGCGCTCGCTCGAGCCCACGCTGGAAGATATGTATTTACAGTTGATTCGTGATGAGGAACAAGCCCTGAGAATTGAGTCATTGAATCACTAGATCTGCTGGCTATGTTATGAAATTCCTGTGCGTCTTCAAAAAAGAATTGCGCCTCTACTTCGGCTCGTTCATCGCGTATTCCTTAGCGACGGCGTTTCTCATCCTCACCGGGTACTTCTTCTATACCGACATGATTTTCTATGACTTGTTCGGTGATTTTCAAGATATTACCTCCTCCTTATGGGCCTATTTTTTTCAGGACGTTCGTTTTGTCTCGATGCTGATCCTGCCGTTGCTGACCATGCGCCTGTTTGCCGAGGAAAAAAAGCTGGGCACGATTGAACTGCTGTGGACCTATCCGCTCAAAGATCCCCACATCATTCTGGGCAAATTCTTGGCCTGCTTTTTAGTCTACGCCCTGATGGTGATGTGTACCTTCGCCTACCCGCTGCTCTTGTCGTCGGCGACGACTTTCTCCTGGGGGCCGCCGTCAGCGGGGTATTTAGGGGTGCTGCTGTTAGGGGCGACGTTTATCGCGTGCGGCACGCTGATTTCTTCGCTGACCGAGAACCAAGTCGTGAGTGCCATGTCGACCTATGGGGTGCTCGTCTTCTTCTGGTTTTTGAACTGGAATGAAGAAGCGGTCGGGCCGCAATTCGTCGGCACAGTCGTGCGTTTTTCTCTCTTCGATCGCTTTGAAGACTTTAGCAAAGGGGTGATTAGCACCCAGGACGTCGCCTTTTTTATTCTGGCCACGTTCTTCTTCCTGTTTCTCACTTTGCAGTCTTTGGAGTCGCGGAAATGGCGCGGGACATGATGGCAGAACTGAGTAACACTCCTCCTCTTCTGGCTGAAGAGTCCTGGTGGTTCGCGCGCGAATCCACCCGGCGCTTTTTGCTGATGGGGCTCGAAATAATTTCCCTGCTGGTGATTGCCGTGTCAGTTGAGTCCTTCTTCACCCGGGCAAACCGACGCTTTGACCTCACCCCTGGGAAAAAATACAGTCTCTCCGAGGTCACCGCGCAGGCCCTCCACAGCCTCACCCAGCCCGTGCAAACCACGGTTTTTTACCGCCGCGGTGATCGGGAGAAGCACGATGAGCTCTTGGGCCTCATGGCCCAAGAAAGCTCTTTTTTCACTTACCAGTTGTTTGATCTCGACCGTGCTCCTGGTCTCGCCCAACGCTACGGAGTGACGGCTTACGGGGCGGCCATCGTGGAAACTGCCGGCAACCGTATCTCTCTGCCGCTGGCGGACGAAGAGCGCATGCTGAACGCGCTGCTCCGTGTCTCACAATCGGAGAAAACGATTTACTTCCTCGTCGATCATGGCGAGAACGATCCGGTTGATGCCGAAGAGCGGGCCGGGTATGGAGTCCTGCGTCGGGTGTTGGAGACGGAAAATTATCGCGTCCGTCCCCTGCATCTTTTGCAGTCCCACACCATACCACGCGATGCTAGTCTCCTCATCGTCAGCGGACCGAAAGAAGAGTTGGCCCCAGAGGAACTCGAGGCGCTCTCCACGTATTTTGCGGCTGGCGGCAATGCCCTGTTCATGCTTGATCCCTATACTGTTCCTGGCCTGTCACGCTACCTCGCGCAGTTCGGCTTCGTGCTGCAAGATGATGTGGTGGTAGACGATCAGAACCAGGTGGCCGGTGGTGAGCCGCTCATGCCGATGATTTCCAACTTCTCGCAAGACGTATTCCCGCGCCACCCGCGCGGAGAGCCGTTGCTGCCAGTTGTACGCTCGGTGCGGGTGCAGGAGGGGAAGGCGCGCGCGTTTGCTTTTTCCAGTGACACCAGCTGGGCGTTGAAGAATCGTGAGCGGGCTGAGCGCAATGAATTAACCTTCAAGGCGGGCGAGGACGAGAAGGGCCCCCTCCCAGTCGCGGCGGTGGCAACCGTCGGCAAGGAAAACACCGGCAAGATTGTGGTCATGGGTGACTCGGACTTTGTCGATAATTTCTACGCGCGTGTGCCGGGCAATGTCGATCTGTTTATGAACACGGTTGGCTGGGTGCTCGGCCGCCCAGAGTTAGTTGCCCTCGGCCGTACCCCCAACGTGCCCAGTACGAAACGGAACACCACGCCCGCGCAGAGTCTCTATCTGTCGGCTTCACAGTCGCGCCTGTTTTTCTGGTTGATGGTCATTGTCGAGCCAACTTTGGTGTTTCTCGTTGGCATGGCCGTTTTTGCCCGGCGGAGAAGGAAGGGATGAGCAGCGACAGCCGTCGTGTTTTGATCCTTGTCCTCCTGGCATGTGTGCTGGGTGGGTACACCTATGCTACCGCTCCAGAGAAGAAAACGCTCGGAACAGGGGCTGAGCAAAAGACCGAGCGTACGGTTCTCGATTTCACCTCAGAACATGTGACCCAGGTCGACCTGCTCTTTGATGGTCAACACCTGGTGTGTCAGCGCACTGCTGAGGGGTGGAAACAAGCCGCCAGCGGAGCCCCGCTGCCAACTGATGCTATCGACGACTTTCTCACGAATCTCAGAAAATTGGTGAACCTTGGTGAAGTCGAAGACGCTGCCGCTCAACTCTCCGAGTACGGACTGCAGCCTCCGGCCTCGCGTGTGGTCTTGCAAGTGGAAGGGGAGGGCACTCGCACCCTGACCATCGGCAAACACAACCCCGTGCAAACCAGCCTCTACGCGCAGGTCAACGAATCGCCGCAAGTCGTCTTAGTGGGAGCCGTGGTCTTATGGGACATGCGCAAACTCGTGACCGCGGCCGCCAATAGTGCGGCAGGGTAGGACGCGGCTAGCTGAGTCGGCTCGGGCAGCAGCTGAAAAGACCATTTTCCCTACTCTTGAGGATTGTTATTCCCCGCGCCATGAAGACGCTCCCAGGTCCGAACGCCAGCAGTGCGGGGCCCTTCCTCCCCACGTTGGGGAAGGTTGTATAGACCG
>JACQEL010000525.1 GCA_016200595.1 Deltaproteobacteria bacterium | reverse complement strand
TGGGCCGGTTGTGGCCGCGACAAGGGAAGAAGGGCGAACCCCAACCGGTGCTCAGCGAGACCTATAACTGGTTCACCGAAGGCTGTGACACCAAAGACTGGCAAACGGCGCAGGCCCTTCGCAAGGAGTTGGTGTAACAAGCGACGTTGGAAAGAAGTGTGGAGACCTTTCCCTCCCCGTCGCCTTCCCTGAGAGAAAAAAGATTTGCTTGACTTGTATTCCTGGGGGCCTTTGATAAGATCTCTGTGTCCGGTTTATTCCGTTTCTGTTTTGAGTTTGGTTCACGAGATTAAGGCCCCTGGAACTGCACTCATGGTTCCCGGGGCCTTTTTTTGTTCTCTTGGAGGCAGTTATGGCAACGAAGTTATTTGTCGGCAATCTCTCATTCAACGCAACCACCGCGGATTTGGAGGCGCTCTTCGGGCAGGCCGGCACGGTCTCGTCCGTGGACATCATCTCGGACAAGTTCAGCGGACAATCGCGCGGGTTTGGCTTTGTGGAGATGGACAACCCTCAAGAAGCGCAGGCCGCGATTGAGCGGTTTAACGGCTCTGACTTACAGGGTCGGGCCTTGACGGTCAACGAAGCTAGGCCCCGGCCGGAGCGCACCGGCGGTGGACGGTCGTCTGGTGGCTACGGTGGTGGGGGACGCTCATCGTCCGGTGGTGGCTATGGCGGTGGGACCTGGAACAAGCGGGGCGACAGCCTTTAGGAAGGAATCCACGCTCTAGAGGAGGAGCGGAGCCCTCGCTCCGCTCTCTCCAATTCTGGCATACTCGTGAGTAGGGGTTGTCCGTCAACTGCCAAGCCTGAAACGAACTGTCTTCGCCTCACTACTCCCTACGAGGTTCTTTCCCGCCTGGCCACTCATTGAAAGAGGAAGGTCTCGTATGGCTACCGATTTACTCCCGCCTGCCGCGCCGCATAGAGAGAACAGACAGATACCCAAAAAAGGCGACCACAGAACCGCCTCCTGTAAAAAGTGTGGACGAGACACCACCTGGAGATATGTGAACTGGGGATTGAAAAGCTTCTGGATGTGTTTGACATGTCAGATGCAGGAAGCGACCTCATAAGTCAGCATAAGGAAAGCGCACGCCAAGAGGAAATCATTGTCTCAGGTCGCTCACGATGGTTTGCGCCAGTTCGTCACTTTCCTTATTAGTGGCGCGCAAGAGCGCGAAGCCGAGGGGATCGTTCGTATGGGGGATGATCCACCGCTGCTGTTGGCCGCTGATGGTAATGGTGAGTTCAGAGACATCTTGGTCAGGTGGTCGGCGCCACGAGAGGCTATCTATCGAGAGGCCGGCACTACCGGCGTGGTGTCGAATCCTGCTCTCGAGATAATCTCTTTTCGGGGTGAGGCTATCCTGCATGGTTGCCATCATCTCTCCTTTTTGTCAGGTGACTTTAAGCAGATATTACCGGCTGTTGTGTGACTGTGACAGCGGAAGGGTTGAGAAGTCAATAACCGCAACGCTGGTTGCCGCCGGGTCGCCAGCACTTTGAGCCCTCTATACCGAGGCGCGTTGATGGTCCATGGACTGGGCTACTCTCCAGATGAGAAACCTTGGTGTCGTGTCAGTCGGTTCTAATTCGGTCACCCTGATCGACACCTCGACCAACAGCATTAAGGGTGTGGTGTACGTTGGACGTGCTCCCGACGAAGCATTTTTCATCCCAGATGGGCGCGAACTCTGGGTGACCATGATGGGCGAAGACTACATTTCGGGCATTGATCCTGTGGCGATGAGGAAAGAGAACGGTCGCCTTAACGGTCCAGTGGCACGAGCCCCAGGCGAAGAGCAGCCTGTACGAGACCAGCGAGGTCGTGCGAGGAGTTGAACTTCACCGGCTGTGGGGGTAGCCTTAGCGGCACGAGTCCATGCCTTCCTCACCCGCATGGCCTGGGCAAAGGGACGATTACCATCACAAGGGGCGTTATCCCGAATCTGTAGAGGAGTAATAGCTATGACGCAGCCCGTCACACGTGAGACATTCGTGCAGGCGACTCGTGAGCTTCCCGAGCTACGGATTTCTGAAGTCGTCTTGCAAACCGCGCGCTGGCAAGAGATGAAAGACTGGTACGCTGCCTTCCTGGGCGTCGAGCCCTACTTTGAAACGGAGACCATGTGTTTTCGGCGAGTGAGCAACACGTACAACCAGCTCTTCGTGCTCTTTCACTTCCCCGAACTCCAGGATCGGCCGGAGTCGGTGACCGGTCTCAATCACTTGCAGTTCAAGAGCAATACTCTAGAGGAAGCACTCGACCGCTACGAACGGCTGAAAGCCGTGGGCATCGTGCCGGCACGTTCTTTCAACCACGGACCCGGGACCTCGTTCTACTATCGTGATCCTGATGGCAATACCATGGAGATTTCCGGCCCGAACTTTGCCACCGAAGCCGAGTATCGTGCCTATTTTCAGACCGAATCTTTCCGGCGTAACCCACGTGGCCTGGCTATCGACCCGGACCAGTTTGTCGCGAAATTCCGTAGTGGTATGCCCCAGGCGGAGCTGGTGCGCATTTCAGAGGCAAGGATCGGCTGAAAGCTGACCCTTCCTGCAATCGGCGTGTTGTTCACCGCAGTGGCCGGAATGCGTGCTCGAAGACGTAATTCGCCACGCGCCGGCCTTGGGCGATACCCATAGTTTTGTCGAACCGCCAATGAATGCCAAGATAGATGCGACTCTGGCCGTTCTCTTCTTCGGCCTGGGAGAGCGACGCGAAGCTGCGCGGGATGCGAGGACGCACGTTGCCAGTGTTGTCCTGCGTCACGCCGTTGAACTCGTCCGATACAAAGGTGAAGGCGATGTTATCGGTCCGGTAGAATCTCCGTAGAGTTTGGAAGAGGGCGCCCCCGAATCCGGCATGCCCAGACGGGTAGGCGGGGAAAGGCGGTGTGAAGTTCGGCCCGTTGAGGTTGCTGGCTGGAGCGCCGAGCGGCGAGAAGGTAGGATCGCCGAGGGTGGTGGGATTGCCGTCGCCCGCGCCGGTCGGCCCAGTGCCTTCATCAGCCTCGCGGATGCCGGTGACCGGGCGCCAGAACTCGTAGTAGTACTTCGATTCCCAGACCGCGATGCCGGCGTCGGCCATGGCCGTGTTCACCAGCGCCAACAGGCGCGCCAGCTCGACAATATTCGTGCCCATTTGGTCGGCGATTTGCACAGTGATTTGGTTGTACAGCCGTGGCGGTGCGCACAGGCTCGGCGTTCCATCGTAGGCCCAGTAGGTGCCGATCCGAGTCTGCTCCGCCGTGCGCGCTGTTGCGGTCACGATACCGTCGCCACCCAGGCGCTTCACCTCGGCAAAAGCAACTGCATAGGCCGAACTGTTCAAGGCAGGAGGAGACGGAGCCCGGAACTGGTCGGCCGATTGGAGGACAAACGGTTGCACCTCACTCCAGCGTGCGCCCAGCGCGAGCGGAATCAGACTGATCGGGTCCTGGCGCCACTTGCCCGGTTCATCACTAGTCATGAAATCAACGCCGACGCGAGGCTCGGCATGCTGCGAGCCGTCGTCAGCCCGCAGCGCGAGGATCGCGTCGGCCGCCCGCCGCCCAAGATTTATTCCGTTCGTCTTTGTGCGCCCGTCCGGGATCTGGCTGAGGTCTTCGGCGAGCAGATCGTCGAAGCTCGCCGTTTGTGAGGGGAAGAGCTCGACTAGCGTATCGTGCGCAGCCTGAGCGATCGCAGCGTTCATGGAGGTGACGGCGGGTGCTGAGGAAAGGCCAGTGTAGCTCTGATAGCCGCCTGCAATCGCATTCACCACGTCGAACATGGCGATGTGGACAATTGCCATCGCCCGGCTCGCGCGCCCAGGTCCGAATTGCTCGCCGAAGACGCGGTTCTCGCCGGGAGCCACCGGCGTGTGATCGAACCCGCTGGCGTTGATCGCGATTTCGTTCCAGCGCCGGACCGACTTGACCCCGGGTCGCGGTCGGATTTTTAGTTCTTCGCGGAATTGCGGCCCGGCGTCGAAGCGCGACCCCAACGCGTCCTTGACCCCGTCGGGAAATCCGTCCGCCCAGACATACGTGGCCAGGCTCAGGATGAGAGTAGCCAACGCTGGAACAAACAACCTCCGGCTTAGCTGCTCAAGCATATGGAGTTCTCCTTCTCTGTTGTCGTCTGCCGGCACCGTCAGATTGTCCATGTCGGTGCGACCCTCAAACAGAAGCGCGTGAGGACAGCCTTACACACCTGCAGTCCAGTACGCAAGTCTCGAGAAGGGAGGTCAGTAGAGCACAGCAACGATCCTTAGATGCAACGGGAGAAATCCTCGTAGATAGAATAAAGATACCTTCGCGAAAAGCGACCAAGATGGTCGCGCTCCCGGGCCGCCTTCACGGGCAAATTGTTAGAGTGAACCCACGCCCTCTACTCCGATCTTTCCTTTCGTTCCTACTTATTTTGCGATAGACGAGCTGTTCTCTTCCTGATGCTCGCCCGGGGTTGGAGCGTACCCATTCGCCGTGTCCGCCCACAACCGTCGATACTGCGCGGCCGGATGTGGGTCGCGCAGCCGTGCATGTCCTTTGCCGAAGAGCTTCTCGCGCAGTGTTCCCTCTTGATAATCTCGCTGCATCAGCCCGCGTCGTTGCAGTACCGGCACTACCCCATCAACGAAGTCGACAAAGGTGCCGGGGGTGATCGCATAGGCAATATTGAATCCGTCCACTCCAGCCGCAATCCATTCTTGGAAAGTGTCAGCTAACTGTTCAGGGGTGCCTACGAGCACGGGCCCCGCGCCGCCGATTCCTACATATTTCGCCAAATCTCGCATTGTCCACTTGCGGCTCGGATCTGCCTCGGTGAATCCGTGCACGATCGTACGGATGGCATTGGTCTCGATGTACTCAAGCGGCTGATCGGGCTCGAACTGTCCGAAGTCGATGCCAGTCCAGCCGCTGAGCAGTGCCAGCCCGCCGTCGTAGCTGATCTGCTCGAAGAACTCGTCGTACTTGCGATGCGCCGCGGCTTCCGTGTCCCCGGTGATCACCTTGACGTAGGCGAGGAAGATAATGTCTTCCGGGTTTCGTCCCTGCTGGCGCGCCTTCTCTCGCGTGTCCTGGATATATTGCCCTACGACTTGTGGGTTCGACCCAAGCACAAATACACATTCCGCGTGCTGGGCAGCGAACTGTCGCCCGCGTGGCGAGGCGCCAGCCTGATACAGCACCGGGGTACGTTGTGGGGAAGGCTCCGCGAGATGACACCCGTGCACTTTGAAGTATCGTCCTTCATGATCGATGTCCTTCACCTTGGCCGGATCGGCATAGATCCCCCGTTGCCGATCTTTGATCACTGCTCCGTCTTGCCAACTGGCTTCCCACAGTTTGTAGCAGACCTCGAGATATTCGTCGGCGATATCGTACCGGTCGTCGTGTTGTGCTAACCCCGGCTGTCCAAAGTTGCGGCCGGCGCTCTCCAAATACGAGGTGACGATGTTCCAGGCGATGCGGCCTTTAGTGAGGTGGTCAAGAGTTGAGATCATCCGGGCAAAGGTAAACGGATGATGCTGCAGTACTGAACTGGTGAAGGCGAAGCCCAGGTGCTCGGTCGCGTACGCCATCGCCGGAATCAAAAACGCCGGATCGTTGACCGGAATCTGCGAGGCTTGCGTCACCGCCGCCTCTCGGTTTCCCCGGTAGACATCGTACACGCCTACCACGTCCGCCAAGAACAGCGCATCGAACTTGCCCCGTTCCAACAGCTTGGCGAGTTCTACCCAGGTGCCGAGATCCGTGTACTTGTGCATCTGGTCGTCCGGATGCACCCAAAGCCCCGGCGACTGGTGCACCACGCAGTTCATGTGAAAGGCGTTGAAGTAGATGCGCTTACTCATTGGGTTGCGTCCTCCGAAACCACAGGAGTTGCTCGCCCCTGCTTTACCTCTGAGGTATATACTTTCTTCTCTACAAAGAGAAACAGAACAATACCACCTCACCGCTTGCTTAACACCCCTAGAGGGAGTGTATATAACTGGTCTACCTGACTGAACGCGCAGAAGCTGACCAGCATAGAGCCATCATAAGGAGAGCGTTATGAGCGAGGCAGCACCCCAGTTACGCCCATCATTGAATCAACCAGCCGAGGCGGTAGTGCCGTTACCGCACCGAGATAAAGCCGCTCATGTTATCCGCGATGATCAAGAAGCGCTTGAGATCGCGCATCGTCTCGCGGAGCGTTTTTTGCAAGAAGCTTCGGTCCGTGACCGGGAACGTCGTCTGCCGTTCAACGAACTGGACGAATTTTCCCAGAGCGGACTGTGGGGGATCTCTGTGCCCAAAGAGTACGGTGGGGCTGGGGTCTCTCACGTCACCCTCGCCGAGGTGACGGC
Organism: Deltaproteobacteria bacterium; assembly: GCA_016200595.1. Taxonomy (GTDB): domain Bacteria; phylum Desulfobacterota; class Binatia; order Bin18; family Bin18; genus JACQEL01. The sequence continues at coordinate 5,282 of JACQEL010000525.1, read as the reverse complement.
GATTATTGCGGCGGCGGACTCCAGCTTGGGGCAGATCCCGCAAAATCACTTCTACATGGTCGAAGCAGTGCGGCTCGATGGGGAGGAAGCACAAAAGCGCTTCTACTTCGGGCGCGTGCTTGCGGGAGATCGCTTTGGCAACGCGTTCTGCGAAATCGGCACGCGCACCGCCCTCGATTTTCAGACCCGCCTGCGAGCGAAAAATGGCGGCTTCGTCCTGAGCGGCAAGAAGTTCTATTCGACGGGGGCGTTGTTTGCCCATTGGATACCGGTGGTCGCGAAGGATGACCAGGAAAAGGTGGTGATCGTCTTCGTTCTGCGCGACGCGGCTGGCGTCACGGTAGTTGATGACTGGTCGAGTTTCGGTCAGCGCACCACTGCCAGCGGGACGGCAACTTTTGACGAGGTTGCCGTAACACCGTTCGCGGTGATTCCGCATTATGCGGCTTTTGATCGGCCCACGCCGATGGGAGCGGTGGCGCAGATTATTCATGCCGCCGTGGATGTGGGGATCGCCCGTGCGGCGTTGGCCGATACCATTCATTTCGTGCGTCAGTATACCCGACCGTGGATCGATAGCGGGCAAGAGCATGGCTATGAGGACCTGTATACGATTGCTCAGATTGGTGACTTACAAGTGCGTGTCCACGCTGCCGACGCTTTGCTCGAACGGGCCGGACGCTACGTGGACACCGCAGTGGCATTTCCCGACGACCACAGTGTGGCAGAAGCCTCGGTCGCCGTAGCTGAGGCGAAAGTCTTGGCCACCGAAGTATCCATTTTGGTCACGAACAAGCTCTTCGAACTGGCCGGCACGCGGTCCACGCTTGAGGAGTACAATCTCAACCGCCATTGGCGCAACGCACGGACGCATACGCTGCACGATCCAGTGCGCTGGAAGTATCACACCATCGGCAACTTTTGGCTCAATGGCGTTTATCCCCCGCGCCATGGCGCCAGCTAAACGGGCAATCCGGGGGTAGTCGGGATAGTCTGCGAATTCGGCGAATGACTCTTTTCCGAGCAGCGAATGCCTGTCAGCTAGCACTGATGTTGTAAATGGAACAATGATGAAGAGGCCTTATTCTCTACGAAACAGCAGTAAGAGCTCTACAGTGGAAAGAAAGTCCGTATCCTTTTGTCAGCACCAATAGCTGGCATGATTAGTGCTCCTCCAAACTTGTAGAACAACCACGCAGAGATGACAGCGCAGGGAAAAATGCGATGCCGATGGACAACCTGTAGACTTTCCTCAAGTAAGGGAGAAGCCTCATGGCACAACAACTGCGGGAACAAGAAATAGGAACACAATGGCCGGGGGAAGAGCAAGAACCCATTATAGTGGCAGATCGGAAAGGCATAGTCGTCGTCTGGCCGGACCGGCACACCCAACGCTTTTCCTGGTCAATATTGCGCCAGGCCTCAATGGTCGGACTGCCGCCGGCTTTGGGCAAAGAACAACTCAGTAAGCAGTAAGAACAACCACGAATGCACAAAGGGTCGTAGTCGGTGATTATGGCTGGCTGTGGTTAGCAATCACCGGGAAGGGACAGCATTAAAGAAGGTATTGTCCTTGTAGTTACCACCATAATTTCCACACATTCCAGCCCCAGCCCTCACTTTCGTCTCCTACCTGGTCTCTCGGTCCCCAATCCAATTCGGTGTCTTGGCGCTCATCGTACTCCTTGGCTCGTCTGTTCCGGTCAAACCCATTGAGGGAACCCGAGAACGACCTCTTCATAACAAAGGCAAACCGCGGTAGAGTTGCGCATCACTCAGGCCCTGCTGTAAAAACAACAGAGCCTGTTCCGCGAGGAACACCTACAGTAAACGGAAAAACCATATTTGTACCGCGACCAGCAAAGGGGTAAAAAGACTCCGAGGACAGACCATGACATTCGATGAGGTGCTGGAGCAGGTCCGCGCGTTGATACAGAGCAAAGGCCGCGTGGCCTATCGCGCGCTGAAACGCCGCTTCGACCTGGATGACACGTATCTGGAAGATCTTAAAGCCGAACTGATCGACGCCGAACAAGTGGCCCGTGATGAGGACGGCAAGGTCCTAGTATGGGCCGGCGACCCTGCAGTTGCCGGTAGTCAGTTGCCAGTAGTCAGTTCCCAACCCCTAGCCCCTGGCACCCAGCACCCAGACCTCGGACCTCGGACCTCGGACTCTGGACTTTCTTCCGGTGAACGCCGACAGCTCACTGTCATGTTCTGTGATGTGGTTGGTTCCACGGCGCTCTCCGAACGCCTCGACCCCGAAGACTTGCGCACCGTAATGCAAGCCTATCAACAGGCCTGTGTAGCGGTGATTTCCCGCTTTGACGGGCATGTGGCGAAATATCTGGGCGATGGCGTGTTTTTGCTCTTGCCACAGCTCCAGTTACCCTCTCCGCTGCAGGTGCGTGTCGGCATTCACACCGGGTTAGTAGTGGCAGGGGAAATGGGAAGTGGACAGTACCGGGAAGCGCTTGCCATCGTGGGTGAGACGCCCAACATTGCTGCCCGGCTGCAAGAGCACGCGCTGCCTAACAGTGTCGTCATCAGCCAGACGACCTCTCGACTGGTCGCCGGGCTGTTTAAGTGCCAGAACCTGGGTCCCCAGCTGCTCAAGGGGCTCTCCACACCCTTCTCGGTGTACCGGGTGGTTGGAGAGAGCGAAGCGCAGAGTCGCTTTGAGGTGGCGGTGCAAAAAGGCTTGACGCCGCTGGTGGGCCGCGTCGAAGAACTCGCACTGTTGCAGCAGCGTTGGGAACAGGCCAACGCGGGCGCAGGCCAAGTGGTGCTGCTGAGCGGAGAGCCGGGAATCGGCAAATCCCGGCTGGTGCAAGAACTCACAGAGCAGCTTGGGCACGAGGGGGTGACGCGCCTTGAGTTCCGCTGCTTGCCTTATCACCAGAACAGTGCGCTGTATCCGATCATCGACCATCTGCAACACCTCCTCCAGTTTGCGCGAGAGGATTCTCCCGCTGCCAAGCTGGAGAAACTCCAGCACATGCTCAGCCACTATCGCTTTCCCCAGACCGACACCTTCTCCCTCTTGGCTATGCTGTTGTCCCTGCCCCATCCTGCAGGCTCGCCGCCGATTACCGGGAGTCCGCAAAAACAGAAAGAGAAAATGCAGGCCGCCTTAGTGGCGTGGCTAGTGGAGGAGGCAGAGAAGGCTGCCGTGTACTGTACCTGGGAAGATCTACACTGGGCTGATCCCTCCACGCTGGAGGTGCTCACGCTCTTCCTGGACCAAGTGCCTACGACGCGGCTGTTGGGGGTGCTGACCTTTCGTCCTGAGTTTACCTTACCCTGGGGGAACCGCTCGCACGTCAGCCAGATGACGCTGAGCCGTTTAGGTCGCTCTGAGGTCGAGGCGCTGGTCGAGCGAGTTACGGGCGGCAAAGCCCTGCCCTCTGAGGTAGTGCAGCAAATCGTGGCCAAGACGGACGGCGTGCCGCTGTTTGTCGAAGAGTTGACCAAGACAGTCGTGGAGTCTGTAGAGTCCTTAGAGTCCATTGGGTCTCTAGGGTCGCCGAACCGGACCGCTCTCCCGGCAGTTGCCATTCCTGCGACGTTGCACGATTCACTCATGGCTCGCCTCGATAGATTAGGCTCGGCCAAAGAGGTCGCGCAGCTCGGCGCGGCCCTGGGACGCGAATTCTCCTACGAAATGCTCCAAGCGGTCTCCCCACTCGACGAAGAGAGATTGCAACAGGAGCTGAAGCAGTTGGTCGCGGCGGAGTTGGTATATCAGCGCGGGCTGGTGCCCCAGGCGCACTATCTCTTCAAGCATGCGCTCATTCAGGACACCGCCTATCAATCGTTATTGAAGAGCACCCGGCAGCAATATCATAGACAGATTGCGCAGGTGCTCACGGGGCGCTTCCCCGAGACGGTCGAGACGCAGCCGGAGCTGGTGGCGCAGCATTTCAACGAGGCCGGCCTGATAGAGCAGGCCCTGCCCTATTGGCAGCGGGCCGGGGAGCGCGCCAGCCAGCGCTCGGCGTATGTGGAAGCGGTTACCCACCTCACCAAGGGGCTGGAGGTGCTCAAGGCCCTGAGCTGGCGGAGCAGATGATGCGTCTAGTCCAGGGCGTCCAAAACCAGGATCTCCTCTCGCAGGCTCACAGGGCCCTGGGGTGGACATTGTACTTTCTTGGAGAGTTTGCCTCTGCTCGGACACACGTGGAGCAGGCAATTGCTCTGTATGACCCCCCCAAGCACCCTCGCCTCCCCGTCGGTACGTATGACCCGAGGGTGGATTGCCTCTCCTATGGGGCCTGGATCCTGTGGTATCTTGGCTATCCAGACCAGGGCCTGAAGAGGAGCTATGAGGCAGTGGCCTTGGCCACAGAGCAGTCTCGCCCCTTTAATTTGGCAATTGCCTTGGGGTTCGCTACCTTGTTCCATTCTCTCCGCCGGGAGGAGCCGGCAGCCCGAGAGCGAACAGAGGCGGTGATTACCCTGTCAACCGAGCAGGGGTTTCCGTACTGGTTGGCGTGGGGGACGATAATGCGGGGCTGGGCGCTAGCCGAGCAAGGGCAGATGGAAGAAGGCATTGCACAGATGCAGCAAGGCTTGGTTGCCCGCCGGGCCATGGGGACAGAGGTGGGACGGCCGCAATGGCTGGCTCTGCTGGCCGAAGCGTATGGGAAAGTGAGGCAAACAAAGGCAGGTCTTGCTGTTTTGGCTGAAGCGCTCGCTACGGCAGACAAAATTAGAGAGCGTTACCACGAGGCGGAGCTGTATCGACTGAAAGGGCAGCTTACGTTGCAAAAGTCCGAAGTCCGAGGTCCGAAGTCTGGAGTCCCCAACACCCAGCACCCAACACCCAGCACCCAAGCGAAGGCGGAAGCCGAAGCGTGTTTTCTCAAGGCCATCAAGATTGCCCGCCGTCAGAGTGCCAAGTCGTTGGAACTACGGGCCGTAATGAGCTTAAGCCGGCTATGGCAGCAGCAAGGGAAGAAGAACGAAGCCCGACAGCTGCTGGCCGAGATCTATGGCTGGTTCACCGAGGGATTTGACACCAAAGACTTGCAAGAGGCGAAGGCATTGTTGGAGGGTGTGTCACGAACGCTCGACTGAGGGTTGAGCGATGCTCTGGGAAAGATGAGGGAAGGTCCCTCGGAGTCGCCTTACAGGAGGAGGCTTCAAACCGCCCCCGGCTGCTGCGTTTAAGAGGCGTGGTGGTGAACGCAGGGGGAAAAGGCGTGGCGGAGACCACGTCAGGTAGGTTTCAAGGAGATGAGCGTAAGCGAACCGCTGAGAAAGTAAAGAAAAAGCCAGAT
>JACQEL010000521.1 GCA_016200595.1 Deltaproteobacteria bacterium | reverse complement strand
CGAGCTGACGCTAAAACAGTCCGGCGTCCGCAGTCCGGCGTCCGACGTCCCGAATACCCAGCACCCAACACCCAGCACCCAAGCGGAGGCGGAAGCTGAAGAGTGTTTTTTGCAAGCCCTGGCAGTGGCGAGACAGCAGCAAGCGAAGTCCTTGGAACTGCGCGCGGCGATGAGCCTGGCGCGGTTGTGGCAGCACCAGGGTAAGAAGGAAGCGGCGCGGCAGATGTTGGCGGAGATTTACCACTGGTTCACTGAGGGGTTTGACACCAAGGACCTGCAAGAGGCGAAAGCGTTGTTGGAAGAGTTGAGCTGAAACAAAGAGTGTAGTCGGAACCGGAAGCGAAACAAATAATCGTCACCCAAGAGCAGACAACTGCCTAACTCTTTTGACGGGTGCATCTCAATTTTCCGGTAATGCAGTCAGAGGTGACTGCAAACCCGCCCGTCACCCTTCGACAAGCTCAGGGCGAACGGGGTTGGGGGGGAAATCGTTCAAGATTTACCGCTCGTGCTGAGCCTGTCGAAGCACGCACACCGCTAGATGCGCACCGTGCCTGAATGTGGGTATGCACCCTCTTTTGACACACCATTTGCCAAGAACCCCTTATATCCTTGGTGCAAGCATAATCCGCGGTGGCTTTGTCGTCAGCCTCTCCTGTATGCTGTCGCTTTCCGCCAGATCCAGGCGCACGCGTTGCCTCAGCTCTTCCAGGCGCACGCCAGCGCATACGTCTGGCAACGAAGCGACCTTCTCTAGCCCCAAGCCGAGCATCTTTTCCCCACCGGGATAGCCTGAGGCACATTTATGGTAACCTACGGCAATTTGGATGAGACCGACGTAGAGTTCCCAGGCGTCAGCGTTCTCTTCAACGTCATCCAGAGCCTCTTCAAGGTGCTCATGAGCCTCAAAGTAGCGACCGGAATTAAACTCCTTGATTGAGCGCAAGAGGGCAGGGTGGTAAGGCATCAAAATCTATTGTAGCTTTTCCTTCTCTGCGAGAAAGTGCTAAGGGAGAAGCAAGGAGGACACAACCATGGCCACGGTGGCAGAACTTTGTAGCAAAACACTGACCGAAGTTGCTGGGCTGATCAAGAAAAAAGAGGTATCACCGGTTGAACTGACACAGGCGATGCTTGACCGGATCGCGGCCCTTGATGGCAAGTTGTACAGCTACCTGACCGTCACTGCGGACTTGGCCCTGCAACAAGCACGCGTGGCTGAGCAGGAGATTAGCAAAGGCACCTATCGCGGCCCGCTGCATGGAATGCCGATCGCGGTTAAGGATCTGTGCTACACCAAAGGCATTCGCACCACGTGTTCATCGAAGATTCTTGCCAATTGGGTACCGGATTACAACGCGACGGTGGTAGAGAAATTCAACGCCGCTGGGGCCGTCTTGCTAGGCAAACTGGGCATGACCGAGTTTGCCTTGTCAGGGTACCATCCTTCAATACACCCGCCGGTGAATCCTTGGGCAGCAGACCGCTGGCCTGGGGCATCGTCGAGCGGGTCGGGAGCCGCCACTGCGGCGTCACTCTGCTTTGGCTCGCTCGGGTCTGACACCGGCGGCTCGATCCGTTTTCCCTCAGCCTCTTGTGGTATCGTCGGCGTGAAACCCACCTATGGCAAGGTGAGCCGGTATGGGGTCTTTCCGTTAGGGTGGTCTTTGGATCACATTGGTCCTCTGACCCGCAGCGTGGCTGATGCCGCGGTCATCTTACGGGCGATCGCCGGATTTGATCCCCAGGACCCAACCTCGCGCCGCGTGACTGTGAGGGACTATCTCGATACCGTGTACAATGGGGTGAAGGGCATCCGCATTGGCGTGGATGAACAGTACTGCACCGAAGGTGTCGATCCGCAAGTGAGTAAAGGGGTTTTGGCTACCACCACTGTCCTCAAGGAACTGGGCGCCAGCATCCAGGAAGTGAAAGTCTCGCACATCACCGAAGCGACCGACATCTGGTATACGATTTGTGCGGCAGAAACCGCCGCTGCGCACGAACAGTGGTATCCGGCTCGGGCCGAGGACTATGGTCCGACCTTCCGGGCCTTTCTGGCCGACGGCGTGAAAATTTCTGGGATTGACTATGCCAAGGCAGATGTCACGCGCCAGCAGGTGCGTCGTATGCTCGATGACTTATTGCAGAAGGTCGATTTGCTGCTCTGTCCGTCGATGTCGACGGTAGCGATGCTTCTGAAAGACTTTTCTCCTCAAGGAACTTTATCACGTGAGAGTGCAGGACCACTGCTGCGACTCACCGCGCCGTTTGATCTCACCGGCAGCCCAACGATCTCCGTGCCGTGTGGCTTCAGTAGTGAAGGACTACCCCTGAGTCTGCAACTGATCGGCCGGCATAACGAAGAGGGTCTGGTGATGCAGGCCGGCTATGCCTATGAACAGGCAACAGAGTGGCATACACGCCGCCCGCCCGTCTAAAAAAAGGGGAATTGAGGAAAAGGGTAAAGAAGAAACGAGATCCGGTTTTTTTCATTCTACCATTTCGCCGTTTCCCCAATACTGTTCGGCTCGACTTTTGCCAGAGGTACCCTCGCTCCTCCGTCCGGCCTTAAAAGACCGGCCTACCGTCCCGTGCCGCGCCGGGGCACCCGCCAGCACGGCGTGCGGGCCTGAGGGTAGCCGGGGGTTTCAACCCCCGGCGGTGAGACCGGCGGAGTGTTGCCCCAGGTGCAGTATTTGTGCCGAACAGTATTGCCTTTCCCCATTTTCCCTTTTGCCCCCTGCTTCTATCCTTCGTGTGGCTGTGTTATAGCCGGCCCGATGCTCTACTGCCTCTTGCTGTTCTTTTTGTCTGCTTGCCTCGGGTCAGCCCAGGCTCAGAGCAGTGCGGCGAACCAGGCGGATGCGCTTTTCCCACGCTTGCTCGCCGCCATCCGCCAGATTCAGGTTATTGATACTCACGCTCATCCCGCCTTACCTGGCGATCCTGAAATGGAGGCGCTTTTCTTTGCCGCCGATGGGCTGACGGCGATGGAGCCCTTTTCCCTGCCGGTGCGGCTGCGATCGACAAATCTAGAGTACGTCCAGGCCCTCCAGGTATTGTACGATTACCCGTACCCTGACCTTTCGCCCGAGCATGTCAAAGAGTTGGCTACGCTTAAGCAGCAAAAACGAGCTGCCCTTGGTGTCATCTATTTCAATACCGTCCTCGACAAAGCCGGCATCGCAGTTTCTCTGGCGAATCGCGTCGGTATGACGAGTGCGCCACTCGAGCGTCAACGCTTCAAGTGGGTGGCGTTTATTGATGCGTATCTCTTTCCGCTCAACAATAGCGTCTATAAAAAAATGAACGCTGATTATCAAGTGTTCTTTTCCTCTGAAGAAAAGCTCCTCAAACGTTACCTCGATCAGGTTGAGACGAGTAGCAAGCCACGGCGGTTCGATGACTACTTACGCTTCGTGCGCGAAAGCCTCGCACGACTCAAAGCTGATGGCGCCATTGCCGTCAACTTCGAGGCGGCATATTTACGTTCGCTCCACTTTGACGATCCATCACAACGTCAAGCCCGCCGCATTTACGAGCGTTACCTCAATAGTACCAACGTGCCGGAGGATGAATATCGTGACCTGCAGGACTATCTGTTTCGCTATCTGCTGCGCGAAGTGACACGATTAGGCCTGCCCGTGCACGTGCATACTGGTTTTGGCATAGGCAACGCCTTCAGCCTCACTGGCGCCCAACCTCTTCAACTAGAAAATATCCTCAGCGATCCTGAGTATCGCCGGACGACGTTTGTCTTGCTGCACGGGAGTTATCCCTTTACTCGTGAGGCGATGTTATTGGCCGGCAAGCCCAATATCTACCTCGAACTCTCGGGCCTGACCTTACTGCTCTACCCAGCAGACTTGGCGCGCATGTTAAAAGACTGGCTGACCTTTTATCCAGAAAAAATTCTCTTTGGAACAAACGCTGTGGTCCTCAGTGATTTGATCGGTGCAGAGGAAACCTACTGGTTAGCGACAGAGACTGGTCGCCAAGCGTTGGCTCTAGCGTTAAGCGAAATGGTACAGGAAGGGCACTGTGATGAAGCTGAGGCCCTCCATATGGCCCGCCTCGTGTTGCACGACAACGCAGCCAAACTGTACGGGTTGCCATAGAGAGGCTATAATCCGACCGTTATCGCCCCAGGAGGGATCCGTTCGGTTTACACGGAAAGTAGATGTACTGTCGTGTCTACATTAAAACTGTGCGCTGAGCGTGTCCTTCGACTTCACCGCCTGCGGCGGT
>JACQEL010000520.1 GCA_016200595.1 Deltaproteobacteria bacterium | reverse complement strand
ATATCAGCTAGGGTCGTGCGGCCGTAGATCTCGGGCTCTCGCAGGCCCAGCATGTTGAGATTGGGGCCGTGCAGCACGAGCACGCGTGGTGGACTCTCCGTACTCATCCTGTCTCCTTACCGCAGGGAGTGTAAGGAGAAAAGCTCAGAGCGTCAAGGCGCTTTGCGTCGAGAAAGTCTATTGGGTTTGTTGAGTCTATTGGGTCTATTGGGTCGGTTGCGTCTAGAGCGATTTTCATTTGCATGTAACCCATGTCCGTTCGTTCTGAGCGTAGCCGCGTCAGCGGCGAAGTCGAAGAACAGGCCAGGGAGCGGCCTTCGACTTCGCTTTGCTACGCTCAGGCCGAAGGGAGGAGGCTCGCGGGATAAATTGATATGAAAACCGCTTTATTGCGTCTGTTGCGTGCGAATCGATACAAGAGCGTCTCTGTCGGTTGACAGACTGTGGCATCTTTCCTACATGGATCTGGTGCGAGTTCAAGCTTCGCTGCAGGCTGCTCACCTGTGTTTGGCACAGCACCTTTTCGATAGTGCCGATTACCAACAACCAGGAGTGAGCCAGCGGCAAGCAGAAAAAGCGGTGTGCGAGGCCCAGGAGTTTTACACAACCTTGGAAAAAGAGGTGTTTCATGGCCCAGAAGCGTAACTCCCGTAATCGCCCGGAACTCTTAGACGCCAAACTCTCTGAACTCGCAGGTTTGATCAAAGATCTGTCTACCCGCGCCTGCGTTGAGATCTCGTTCGCACACTATGAAGATGAAGATGCGCATATACGGGTTTACTTGCCACCTGACACAGAGGAAGAGGAGATCAGACGCGTCGAACTGGCCTTAGGAACACGCTGCAACGATATCTTACTAGACACAGGACTTTTCATTCTTGGAGCGGTTTATGACCGATCAGCCTGACTCGTCTCGGAGGAGGGTCAAGTGGGGCAATTGAGAAACAAAAAAGGCCAGGAGGATTCCCCTGGCCGTGGTAGCCGATAGCAGAAATTCTCTGGAGAGGCAGCGTACAAGAGTTCTCGGTCATCGGCACCTTTTGGCTTGGTGCTTTTCACGGTGCCCGGCTCCATTTCGGGGAGTGAAAGAAAACGACTGCAACTGACTCTATATGTCTGGCACACCAAGATATGGATTGACCCCTCAGGCCGCAGAACATAGTGGCACCGGCCGCTGGCCGGTGCCGCGGAGCGGCAGGGGACGGTAGGCCGGTGTTTTAAGGCCGGACTCCGGCAGCGGGGAAATGACACTCGCGTGTCTAGTACTCAGCACGGTACTCAGGTGAATTTGCGGGAGTGGCCAAGAGCAACCCATGAGCGACACAACCAGCAAGAACATTGACATCATCCCACTTGCCTGCAAGAAACTGGCACGAAGAAAAATTCCTGAGGTTTTGAGGGAATCATTCTGGACTATGCCAAGGATCGACGCATCATCGCTATCGAAGTTCTTGATGCGAGCAAGCGAACCACGGGTGTAAATTTGTCCTGATGATTGATACAGAATAGCTTCTAACTCATCACTCGTCCCGACCACACGGATAAGTGGGTTGCAGACTGATGCCTTTGGAGATACGTTCAACGATACGTTGAACAGTGCCTCAGGGGGTTCCTATGGCCAAGCTTCCTAATATCCTTCCAGTAACAGATTTACGCCAAGATGCCGCTGCGGTGCTCAAGCGTGTTTGTCGCTCGAAGGAGCCGCTAATTATCACCCAACGTGGTCGCGCCGCTGCGGTGCTCCTCAGCGCGGAGGTGTACCAGCAAGCTGAACACGAACGGCACCTCCTCTTGCTCCTGGCGCGCGGCGAGAAAGAGATTGCCGCAGGGGAAGGCTATGACCTCGACACCATATTGGCTGAAGCCGACGCACTACTCAGGGCCGCAGAGCAGTGACAGTGCGCTTCACGCCCTCCGCACGGGCGCAGTTTCTGGCCGCTTTGGCGTACATCCGCCGCGATAACCCGGTGGCTGTGAGCCAGTTTCGCCGTCGCGCCGAGCAAGTGTTGCGCAGACTCCAACGATTTCCCAACTCCGGCCGCCTCATCCCTGAATTTCCTGAATTACCCTACCGTGAGGTAATCGTTACGCCCTACCGTTTCTTCTATCGCCGTGAAGGTGACATTGTCTGGGTTGTCGGTGTTTGGCATGGCGCCCAACTGCCTGACCAACCGCCGGAGTAACGTTTATCGCGGCGTCGCGTCTGTCGCGTTTATCGAGTCTATCGTGTCGTTGAGTTGATTGGGTCGGTAATCATCACTGGGATTGAGCCGCTCCGGGTACCGGCTCTCAGCTGCCTGAACCGCCTGCTACCTTAGCCAGGAACGAAAAAGTCTCTCGCGCACATCTTTCCCAAGAGAATTGCGCCGCTCGTGTGTAGCCATCCCAGGCACATCGCTCCCGCTCTTGGGGCGATAGCATCAAATGATTCAAAGCCTGGGCAATTTCCTGCGGGTTTTCCGGATCGAAGTAAACACCCGCACCACCGAGAATCTCCGGCATCGCACTTCGATTTGAACAGGCAATCAGCAAACCCGAGATCATCGCTTCTAGCAGAGTCTGTCCAAATGTTTCGCAACTCGAAGCAAACACAAAACCATTCGCTTGATGGTAGTAACCCATCAACTTATGATAGGGCACTCCCCCTCGGTAGTGGATGAATTCCCCTCGGGGGTCAATGCGCTTGACTATTTCTTGCAGGCGACGCAAAGCAGGAGGATATGCTGGCCCCACCAAGTCCAATTCCACCGGAACCCCCTCGCGCCGCAGTGCCGCAATCGCCTCCACCACATGCCACTGATGTTTATAAAAATTCACAATTGATACATAGAGCCAGCGAAAAAGACGACCCCACGAGTACGCGCTCAATGGCTGTTGGGGTTGCGGTGGACGCTCAAAATCCTTGGCAACACCATGAGGCACGATCGCCACCTTACCTCGTATGGCCCCAATTTGGCGCGCCACCACTTGCTGTGCGGTTCGCGTGAGAAAGATAACTCCAGTTGCGTAGTGGAATGTAATGCCCTGACTTTTTTCTAACAAGAGATATCTGAGATGCAACCATGTCAACCCATAGCGTCGTCTCTCGGAGGGCTCAAAGGGAAGCAGACTCTGGGACATGGCCACAAAGGGTTTGAAACCTCCCGTATACGTGCTTCCTGGCACCAATAATACATCACAATTCTGCCTCGCCAGTCGCGTCAGTTTGATGTGTTGCCAAAACAAACGGCTGGGTAAATTGCCTTCGAGTAAGGGATCAGGCGAAAGGTTTAGCCACGGTCGTTTTGGTAACTCGGCAAGAATCCGTTGCCTGCCCCAAACTGTGATAGACGGCGCAGAATCTCGCCAACCGCCGGACTTCCCATGAGATTCTTCGGCCTCCGGCCTCAGAATGACAAGCATAGGAGCTTTGGCTCAGACGTGAGACTGGCGAAACTGCACCACTACCAGACTGGGCATACCATGATTCAAGTCAATCTCGACGGGCGTGCTCTAAAAGTTTGTCGTATATTCGAGATAAGGTCTACCGGCTACTTCCAATGAGTAATGTTTCAGAGCCAATTCTCGACCCGCCTTACCCATGCGCTCACGCAGAGCTGGTGAAGCCAGCAGTTCCTGTATCTTCGTCGCCATTTCCCGCGCATTTCCAACAGCAGTCGGATACCCTGTTTCACCATCAATAACCGCTGTTTCTGGACCACCACAACGTGTGCTGACGACCGGAATCCCGCTTGACATGGCCTCCAGAATGACAATGCCCAGACCCTCTTCGTTTGAGGAAAGGACAAACACCGCCGCATGCCGGTACAATTCTGCCAATTCGCTCATGGAAACATTTTGTCGAACCTCAATATGGTCCAAAATCCCCAAAGATTTCGCTAGACTCAAGTCCCTTAGAGAGGGCACAGAGTGACCTGCCAGAATTAAACGTGGCGCATGCGGTATCAGTTGTCGCAGATAACTGTACGCCTCGAACAACATCCGCACATTTTTGCGAGGATCAGAAAAACGGCCGACTGAAATAAGGTGTCTTCCCTCCGGCTGAGCTGTTGGATTGAAATAATCCGTATCTACACCAGGGGGCGCAAAAATGACTCTTTGAGAACCAATCTCCCGGCTAGCATGTTTGTACATCCATTGATTCTCAACAAAAATGACCTGTGCCAGTCGCAAGGCAGACTGTTCCACCACAGTCATGATTTTTGTCATCAACCACAGCCAGATACCCTTTGCGCTTCGTTCTTGCTGCAAACGAGATGAGCGTTCCTTAGCGGTCAACGTTGCGACCTGTAGGGCAACTGGCACGTCACAGCCTCGAGTCACAAGGACTACTGGCGGAATGCCAGTCACTACCTGTACTAAATCGTACTTGTTTAGTAAAGCAGTTAAGACACGCCGTGGGCGATAGCGCTGAAACTCGAATTCAGTAAAATAGGCGCCGACATGCCGAAAGGGAATGTCTCCCCATATACCTTTGATTACTCTCGGTCCTCGTAGCCAACTCCTTGGTGCAAGCAAGCGCACACTAGCTTTGTCCTTAGAGGAGGTGGCTAGTGAAATGAACTCAGCCCGATAGCGACCCGAGTTCCGGATCACCTTATACAGAAACATTGCTACGGTGCGAACGCCGTTGCCCGATTCGAGGCTTGGAACAACAAGGGCTATTCTGGGTAAGTCATCTAGCATATTCATACATGTAGCTTCCACAAGAAAAAAAGGCCAGGGATGCCCTGACCTTTTTGTGGCAAGCGACACAACCGACGCAACAAACCCAATAGACCCAATAAACCCAATAGACCCAATAAACCCAATAGACCCAATAAACGCGACCGACGCAATATCAAGAGGTGAGATCCGACAGGGATGATCCGCTTTCTCGATCACCAGTGAAGAGGGAATCGCCGCCAACGAGGGGCAGCCGTGTGGGCTTAAAGGTAGGCACGATCTGGGTAAGCAATTCAACTACCGCCTCGTTCTCGCCTTGCAGCGCGAGTTCTTCTAATCGCCCGACTTGCTGTTCGAGCCAGGCCAGGTCCGGCAATTGCACCGGGCGGACTTTGTGGATCAGTTCCACTTCCGAGGGCTCGGCGGTCTCATTGTCCCCCACTAATTCCTCATGCAGCTTCTCTCCCGGTCGCAAGCCGGTAAAAACGATGGGCATCTCCTCTCCGGGGACGAACCCCGAGAGCCGGATGAGGTGACGAGCCAGGTCCAGCACTTTGAGTTGCTCCCCCATCTCCAAGACGAAGATCTCGCCTCCGTGCGCCAGCGTGGCCGCTCGCAGCACCAACTGCACGGCTTCGGGAATCGTCATGAAATAGCGCGTCACTTCCGGATGAGTCACGGTGAGCGGCCCACCCGCCTTGATCTGCTGCAGGAAGAGCGGCACCACACTACCTGTGCTCCCCAGGACATTGCCAAACCGGACACCGCAAAACACACTCTGGGCTGCCGTCTCATTCTGCGCCAAAGCTTGAATGTAGAACTCTCCCACCCGCTTGCACGCCCCCATCACACTGGTAGGGTTCACCGCTTTGTCAGTGGAGATCATGACAAACCGCTGCACCCCATGTTCGAGGGCGAGTTCACTCAAGCGGCGCGTCCCCATGACATTGTTGAGAACCGCCTCCTGGGGATGCGATTCCATGAGCGGCACATGTTTGTAGGCCGCGGCATGAAACACCATCTGCGGGACATAGCGGGTAAAGACTTCGTGCATCCGCGGGATATGTCTAATATCGGCGAGGACCGCTATTTGTTTCCGTACCGAAAACTTTTGGCGGAGCTCAAGCTCGATCTGGTAGAGTGCGTTTTCGCTCTTATCCAACAAGATCAGCATTTCTGGTCCGCAGTCGGCGAGTTGGCGGCAGAGCTCTGAGCCAATAGAGCCACCCGCGCCGGTCACCAATACCCGTTTGCCATGCACAAAGCGCCGGGTCGGCTCCCAGTCCAACTGCAGCGGCACCCGTGCCAGCAGGTCTTCGATGGAAAGGTCGCGAATCTGGTTGACAGCCACTTTCCCGTCCAGAATGTCACGCAGACTCGGCAGTGTTTTAATCGGGACTTTGAAAGGTTCCAGTGCCTTGACGACACCGCGAATCACGGACGGTTCTGCCCGAGGGATCGCTACTAAGACCTCGTGGGGGTCTTCTTTGGCCATAATTTTCGCTAAATGCTTGCTGGTCCCTAACACCCGCACGCCATGAATCCGCAAGCCCACCTTGGTTGGGTCATCATCGACAAAGCCGATCGGCTCGTACTCATAAAAGGGGTTATTCCTCATGTCGCGGACGATCATCTCTCCGGCATCACCAGCACCGTAGATAAGGATTCGTTTCTCACGTTCCAGATGCCCCAGCTCCCGATAAATCCGTCGGACTAAGCGAATGCCGCCAAGAAAGATGATCAGTAAGACTGAATCAGTGATGAAAACAGAGCGGGGATAAACCGTCAGGCCAAAGCCCCAGCGTACCAACACATAAAACAAAAGCGTGCTGGTGAGCACTCCCGCGATGATATTGCGCAAATCCCAGACGCTGGAATAGCGCCAGAGGCCCTCGTAGAGGCGCAGGGGAGCGAATGTCAGACCGCGGATGAGGACTAACCAAGGCAACATTTGCAGCCATACGGCTGCATACTGAGCTTCAATATTCCCATCAAACCGGAGCCAGAAGGCCAGATAGTTGGCGAGTACAATCAGCATTAATTGCACGCCAACAATAAAAGGACGGCGGTAAATCAGGAGGGGATTGATCATAGAGAGAACCTTTTACAATCTCGTTTCTCCTCTGAATTGCTGAGCAATTCGCTGGTATAGCGCTGGAGAGAGTCGTCCGATGATTGCTGCTCCAACACTAGGGAAAAACTTCTTTACTTCGCTGATGATGTTCCTACTATCAGGGGGTGGCCCTGGTGGGGCGACCATGCTCACCTGGATTCCACTCCCGATGAACACAATGCGAAAAATAACCGCGGCGCGAAGGGTGTGGTAGTTAGAGGTGACAACGGTGACTTGCTGGACTCGCTCCGCTGCCAACTCCGTATGCATCAGCAGTGCCTCGTCCACTGTGCTACGCACGCCAGAGGCACAAACCTGCGGCAGCCGGCCAGCACGGACGCACTGTGGGTCTACCAACGTGGAGAGCACGCGTGGGGCTACACCTTGCGCGACCAGTGCCGTTGCATACCGGTCGCGCGTGGGCTCCCCCGCGAGGACGACGATCACATCTGACGGCAGAGGCCCTGGTTCAACTCGGGCTCCGAGAAGGGAATAACGCGCGGCAATGCCCAGCATCGTGCAGAGGAGGCTGATGCCTAACAGCAGTCCGGCTTGTTTTAGTCGTGAGCGCACAGTGATATAGAGCATTAACTAAATCAGACTTTAAGACTTCAAGATTAGCCGGGGGTTTCAACCCCCGGCTACCCTCAGGCCAGCACGGCGTGCTGGCGGATGCCGCGCATTGGTCCCAACGTAAGCAACTTCACCCCTGCGCCAAGCACTTGGGTCCCTTCCCCCCCGTGAGGGGCAATGGCATTAAGTTAAGGGCTGGTATGGAGGTGAGGGCGGAAAGGCGGTAAGTAGGGGAAATG
>JACQEL010000519.1 GCA_016200595.1 Deltaproteobacteria bacterium | reverse complement strand
TAACACAAGCAGTGTGGAAAGCGGAAATCGAGAAAACGTCTTGAAGGAGACTGAGACAAAAGATACGGTGAAAAAATGCTCTTGCGTTCCGGAGGATGCTCATGGCTCTCACCTTATTAGACCAGGTTGCTCGGCTGCAGCAGGAATTTCGCCTCATGCGGATGACTATAGAAACCCTGCAAAAGCGCATGGATGAACTCGTGACTTCCCTTCAGGAACAAGCCAGGGCCGAGGGCCGGTCTGTCTTATTCACCGATTTGGAGGGCATCTGGGAAGGCACAGATCTCAGCCTTGAGGAGATCAAAGCGGCTGAGTACCGACTGCCTGAGAACCTGCCGTGAAGACCTTCGTGGTGGATACTCACACCCTGGTCTGGTTTCTCAGCCGAAGCCCACGGCTGAGTAGATCTGCACATACTATTCTTCGAGATCCTACCGTTCGTCTGATTATCCCGGCTATTGTTCTGGCTGAGATCAAGTACTTGAGCAACCGAGGCCGTTTTGCCCAGACCCTGGATGATGTGCTTCGTGTCATAGGCACCGATCCACGTTGCCTCGTCTATCCGATTGACCTCGGGGTTGTGCAGCAAGCGCCTGCTGCTTTGGATATCCACGATGGCTTGATTGTAGGGACAGCATTGACACAGTCTACTGCTGTGGACGGGATTCTGACCTGTGACGAGGCAATAGCGAAATCGGGCCTCGTGCCGGTCATCTGGTAGCTGTTGTTTCGGTTGCGTTTTCATTGTGACTCGGGCCTGTCCATCCGCGGGTTTGCAGATCGAAGTAGCGGCGGTAGGCGCCGTCTGGGTGAGAGAGAAGTTCGCCGGGACTGCCGCGTTCGAGGATGCGCCCGTTTTCTAGAAAAAGGATCTGGTCGGCAACGGCAGCCGTAGAGAGACGATGCGTGATAACCAGGACGAGACGGGTACGGCTGACCTCTCGCAGCATGGCGAGGAAATGCTTTTCAGTCTCGGGATCGAGCGCCGAGGTGGGCTCGTCAAGAATCAGGATCGGTGCATCCCGGACCAGGGCGCGCGCAAGGGAAAGGCGCTGCTTTTGCCCAACCGACAGCTTGGAGCCTGCCCGTCCTAGAGGAGTCTGGTAACCTCCAGGAAGTTTTTGGATGAACTCGTCAGCCCCAGAAAGCTCGGCAGCACGGTGGACTTCAGTCTCGCTCGCGTCGAGCCTCCCGAAGCGGATGTTTTCTTCGACTGTGTCATCAAACAGCACGGTCTCCTGGAACAGGAAGGCGATCTGGGCACGGAGCGATTGACGTGAGACCCCGGCGCTGTCGGCACCGTCGATGAGCACGCGACCAGACTGTGGACTGAGAAAGCGTGGGATCAAGTAAGCAAGCGTAGTCTTCCCCGCTCCGGCCGGACCCACTAAGGCAGTCACCTGTCCCACGCGTGCCGCAAAGCTCACTCCTTGCAGCACGGCTTTGCCGTCGGTATAGGCGAAATGCACGTCTTCGACCTGTATCCCTGCACGGATCGGCGCGAGCGATTGCGCCCCTGGAGGATCTTCTTCAGCCGTAAGATCCATCAGGAAGAACACGCGATGAAGGCCGGCTGCGGATTCCTGCACCCGGAGCCAGAGGCCACCGAGGTCACCCGCGTAGCGGAGGACCATCACAAAGTAGCTAAAGAGCACAGACACATCTCCGATGCTGATCCGGTTGTCAATGGCCAGATTCATCACGTAGAAATACGCGCGGGTGAGGATGAAGAGCGCGGGCACCGTAGCTGCCAGAAAGGCGCCAATGCCAACCAGTAGATAGCTGCGGTAGCGGGTGAACGAACCCCAACTGTCCCCGGCAAAACGCTCACGCTCACGCTGTTGCCCGCCAAGGCTTTGCACAGCCAGGATATTCGCTATCCCTTCCTCGACCGTAGAGGTAGTGGTCGCGCCGGCTTCTCGGCTGCGCTTGCCACGATGACGGAGCGCAGCGGCAAAAGGATAGGTACTGATAAGCGCGATGGGGAGGAAGGCCAACGCTGACCAGACCAGAAACGGATGCTCACCAAAGCTCAGCCACAGCACGCCAACCGTCAGGAGAATACCCGCCGGGTTCACCACCGGTGCCAGCAAAAGCCAGTAGCACGCAGCCGTGAGCGCGGGAGTGTCATACATCATACGGTAGATGGCGTCACCAATACGCTCATCGTCAAAGGCAGTCATGGGGAGGGACTGGATGCGCTCAAAGACGCGCGAGCGGTAGTAGTGGTTGAACGCTTGGGTCAGCCGTAACGTCCAGTGAAACTCAAAGAGACCCAGGAGCCCCCCGGCTGGGCTGAACCCCGCGTTGGCCGCGTTTTCGGTGGTAGTGGCGGTATCCTGTCCTCCGGAGAGTTCGGCATTGGTCTCGGCCCGTTCACTATCGTCGAGGCCGAAAGCGCCAACCATCACCAGCAGCAATGCCTGCGCGGCCAGAGTCCACAGGAGCACCTCGGTCGTGGACGCACCCTGCAACTGTTCTAAAAAGGGCCGCACGAAGAAGGGATACGAGGCCACCTTCTCGCTAATGGGAATCTGTTGGATCACGTGATCAATAAGAATCTTGACTGGCCAGGGCAAAATGAGCAGAGGGAGAAGGCTGAAGATGGTGAGCCCAGCTTTCACGGCGAAACGAAATTTGAAAGGGGCAATGTAACGTAGAGCACGGCGAAACAATATAAGGGTCTCGCTGTTTGTGATTCGCCCCTTGCTTTGCTCTTTCACTGGGGTTCTTCCTCCGTGTCCACAGGTAACTCCTCACGCTCGATGAGTCTACGATAGTCCGACTGTTCGACCGTACCTGATAAATTTTGACGAGCAAGATCGGCAATGGAGGTTTGGTGGCACGGGCTTCTAGCCCGTGCTGTGGACAGGCTGGAAGCCTGTCCTACCATTTCCTAGTCGGCCGTCCTATTAGCGATTTTGTACGTCAAATCTCATTAGCCCTCTCCTCAAACTCGCTGAGCCTGCGGTAGGCTCCCTTCTCGAGATCCATGAGCTCTGCGTGCGAGCCGGATTCCACTACTTGCCCCTCACGCAGATAAACGACCTGGTCCGCCAGACGGATGGTAGAGAAGCGATGCGTGATCAGAAAAATCGCCCGTCCCTTTCCCCAGTCCTTGAGCTGGTGGAGCAGAGTCATTTCCGTTTCTGCGTCAAGTGAGGCAGTGGGCTCGTCGAGGATCAGGATCGCCGTGTTCTTGAGGATCGCACGCGCGATCGACAGGCGCTGGCGCTGGCCCGTGGACAGCTTCGTCCCGCGTTCTCCAAGCACGGTATCGTAGCCCTGCGGGAGTGCGGCGATGAAGACCTCCGCGCAGGCCACCCGAGCGGCCTCCCGCACCTGGGCGTCGGTGGCCTGGGGAGCCGCATAGCGAATATTCTCCCGCACAGTCGTGCCGAACAGAATGTTCTCCTGCAGTGCGATAGCGATGTTGGAGCGCAAACTTTGCAGCGTGAAGCGGCGAATATCTTGCCCGTCGATCTCGATGGAGCCGGAGTCAGGCTCAAAGAGCCGCAGCAGCAAGGCCATCAGCGTACTCTTGCCCGCACCGGTGGGGCCGACAATCGCGGTGATCGTGCCGATTGTGGCTTTGAGATGAACGTCCGTGAGGATCGGGTGGTCCTTTTGGTAGCCAAAGTGTACGCCGCGAAAGACGATGGCTGACTGAAACGGAGGCATAATGATGGCGTCGGGCGCATCCTCGACTTCAGGCTTGAGATCCAACAGTTCGAAGACCCGGTCCAGGCCGATAGCGATGTCCTGCATCTGTCCCCACGTGGAGAAGAGCTGGCGCAGCACACCGGTCGCGACACCCAAACGCTCCCTAAAATACGTGTAAAGTCCCAGGTTCCAGACTGTAAACCCCCAAACCACAAAGAAGACAGTGGCCGCATCCCGCGCTTCCGCTGTGGCCCAGCCGGTAGCCACAAGAAATAATATTCCCACAATCCAGAAGATCGCGACGTTGAAACCGGCGAAGAGGCTCCTCACGGTAAAAGCTCGGTGAAAGGCGGTCAGAGAGTCTCGCTCGAAACGCTCCTGCGCAAAGGCCTCAACACCGTACGCCTTGATCACTTTGGCACCGGCCACACTTTCCTGGATGCGCGAGGTGAGGGCGCTATTGGCTTCCCGTGCGGCACGAAAACCGACGCGCAGCCGCCGTGACAGCCTGAACCCCACCAGCAGGAGTGGAAGCCAGGCCAGCGCCAGTACCAGGGCAAGACGAGGATTAAGGACGAACACCACGACAAGCGAGTAGACGAACCGGCCGGTGGCGAAGAGTGGAGTCAGAAACAGGACTTCGATGAGTCGCGTGACCATGGCACTGTCCTGGTAGAGCCGGTAGATGGCATCGCCGATACGACTCTCGGCGTGAAACCGCAGGGACAAGGACTGGATCCGGTCGAAGAGCGCCAGCCGCAGGGTCTGGTTGATCTGCTGGAGGATCCAGACCTGATAGTACCACAGCGCGACTCCGCAAAAGAGCGCGGGGATGACAATCGTGATCCACACCCAGAGCGCACGCGCGCCGATCTGGCGCCGGAGCTCAGCGCTCAGGGTATCAACCTGGACCGTCAGCGCCGGGTCAAAACCCAGAACTCGGGCCTCAATAGCGGTGAGTGGCTGACCTTGCAGCACGCGCGTGAAGATGATGTCGAGAAGAAGCAAGGTCAGGGGCAGGAACACGATGGCCAGCGCGGCAGAACCCAGGATCAGTCCCAGCAAATGCCGGCGGACGGTTTTGAGCAACGGCAAGCAGCGGCGAAAAATCCGCAGTACGAGCCGAAAACGGAGCCGATCCTCCTGCGCCTCCATGTGACATTTCCCCCTAAACCAGACGTCAGGAGATTCGTCCACTCAGGAACTTGAGCCTGAATGCTGTAGCGTGCGCTATGCGCACGAAAATAGCAGCGGACAGAGAAGACGTGCGCACAGCGCACGCTACCCCAAGTGTACCCACCTCATGCATCTTGATTTAGGTATGGGAAAAGCATGAGCTGGCAATTAACTCTCGAGTCATGAGTCGTTTCCTCCACGTACACTTATACGCTCTCGGTCACCCGAGAGCGCAGAGCCCG
>JACQEL010000101.1 GCA_016200595.1 Deltaproteobacteria bacterium | reverse complement strand
CGGTATACATAGAAACCATCCTGCTCATTGAGAGGCTGCATCGCCGCTTCCTCGATGTCATCAAGACCGAGTTGGACCGTCTGAAGATTGACGATATCAACAACGTCCAGACGCTGATACTTTACAATATCAGCAGCGAGCAACTGACCATCGGCGAGCTTACCAACCGTGGCTATTATCTGGGCTCCAATGTGTCGTATAACGTCAAAAAACTGGTTGAGAACGGTTTTCTTATCCAGGAACGCTCGCCGCATGACAAGCGCTACACGCGTGTGAAGCTTTCGGAAAAGGGCCTGAAGCTCTGCCAGAAAATCGACGAACTGTATCAGCGCAACGTAGAAGCGCTCAGCCATTCCACGCCGGACGGCAACTCGCTGTCCGCTATGAATCTTACGCTGCATCAGCTTGAGCAGTTTGGGAAGCTAGTCCCTGGTCAAGCTTCGGCATCTGGCACGCATATTTGAGCGATGTCAAGGAGACCGCCAAGCGTTACGGCGTACGGATCGCGCGTCTCCATAGTCATATTGGCTCTGGAACCGACCCCGAGGTGTGGAAGCGCGTTACTCGCATGACGCTCGATTTGGCGCGAGAGCTTCCCGAGGTGACTGCGGTAAACCTCGGCGGAGGCTTCAAGGTCGGCCGCATGCCTGACGAGCCGTCAACTGACCTGCAAGACGTTGGCTTGCACGTGCGACGCGAGCTAGAGGCCTTTCGCCAGCGTGAAGGCCGTACCTTGCATCTAGAGATCGAGCCTGGCACTTTTCTAGTGGCACGGGCGGGGGCAGTGGTCGCCACCTGCGTTGATGTCGTGGACACCGGTAAGGACGGGTATCTGTTTGCCAAGCTTGATACTGGCATGCCAGAGGTGACACGACCGTCTCTCTACGGAGCCCAGCATCCGATTGAGGTGCTAGCAACCGGGCGCAACGAGGCAGAGGTCGTGTTCGTGGGACCATGCTGCGAGTCTGGTGACATTCTTACCCCGGCGCCTGGTGATCCGGAAGCACTCGCTCCTCGCCGTGTGCCGCGCCCGCAGATTGGTGATTTAGTAGTTGTCGGAGGCGCCGGCGCCTACTGTGCCGGCATGGCCACGATCAATTACAATTCATACCCCCAAGCGCCCGAAGTCATGCTGGAAGACGGGACGCTACGGCTGCTCCGGCGCCGTCAACTCCTTGAGCAGATTTGGACCAATGAAGTATAGGGGTAGCGTTGTAAATTTTCAGTATCGCTTACATAGAAAATGGACTGTTGTACTGCTCAACCAGACCACAGGAGCTTCGTACACTCATGCACTTGCACCCGAATGCAGTAGCGTGCGCTATGCGCACGAACAATAGCGGAGGGCAGAGCAGACGTGCGCGCAGCGCACGCTACGCCGAGTGTGCCAATATTGTATGGTTCGATTTAGAATACGGACGTTTACTACCGGAGGGAAGGGAAAATGCTGGATTATGATCTCTTGATCCGTGGAGGTACGATCATCGATGGGACAGGGATGCCACGCTATCGGGGAGACCTGGGCATCAGTAAGGGTCGCATTGTCGCACTGGGCCGCGTCGAGGGAACTGCACGACGTGTCATCGACGCCAGTGATCGTATTATAGCGCCAGGCGTCGTAGATCTGCACACCCATTACGACGCGCAACTCAATTGGGATCCGTACGCCACCAACTCTGCGTGGAATGGGGTCACGACGGTGATGATCGGCATGTGTGGCTTTGGCTTCGCTCCCTGCCGACCAGACAACCGCGAGCGGGCGATGCTGTTGATGTCCCGCGTCGAAGCGATTCCGCTGACCTCGATGAAGCTTGGTATGCGGTGGGACTGGGTCAGCTTTGCCGACTATTTAGCGAGTTTGCAACGTGCTGGTCTGGGAATTAATGTCGGCTCGCTCATTCCCCATTCCCCCCTGCGTATCTGGGTGATGGGTTTGGAGGCGGCCAAGGCACGCGCTGCCACTCCGGACGAAGTAGCGCAAATGGCCGAGATGTTGCGCATGGGAATGCGGGCCGGCGGCTTTGGTTTCTCGACCGACCGCAATATAGCGGACACCGATTATGACGGGAGCCCGCTCCCCAGCCATCAAGCAGACGATACTGAACTGCTCACTTTGTGCAGCGTCTTGCGCGAATTCGGCATCGGCTCGATCGAGTACACGCTGCGAGCCCAGCGGCGGCCCGACTTCGAGTTCACAGCTGCGCTGTCCCGTGCTGCCGGGCGCCCGATCGTGTGGAACGCCCTCGCCCAATTTCAAACGCAGCCTGACCATTGGCGCAAGGTCCTTACCTGGATGGATGAACTCAACCGCGACGCCCAGCTCTATGGCATGACCGTTTGCTTCCCAGCACATCTCTACTTCACGCTGGAAGAGATGAACCAGTTTGATGACATGCCGGCCTGGCGAGAGGCGCTCTCTCGGCCTCTGACTGAGCGCATAACCCTCTTACGAGACCCGGCAGTGCGTACGGCGTTGAACGAAGATTTTCGCACGGTCCGCACGCGGGTGTTCAGCGGCAACTGGTCCGATATCAGTGTGACACACAGCCGAGCGGAGAATCGCGCCGCGGTTGGCTGCACGATTGCTAAACTGGCCCGCGCGTCGGGTCGCGAGCCCATCGATGTCTTTCTGGACTTGGCATTGTCCGAGGACCTGCAGACCGGTTTCAAGATCCACGACTTCGCCAACCGAGACCTAGACGCGCTGGCGACGATGTTAAAACATCCGCACGCGGTTATCGGGCTCTCCGATGGCGGCGCGCATACCAAGCTGTTTTCCTTGGGCAAATATCCGATCGAGTTTCTTGCCAACTGGGTGCGTGACCGCCAACTCATGTCACTAGAAGAGGCGCATTGGCGCTTGTCGTTCGTGCCGGCCTGGCTCATTGGCTTGCATGATCGCGGCGTGCTCCGCGAGGGCATGGCAGCGGACTTAATCGTCTATGATCTCGACCAGTTGCGGGTCGAGCCGACCGAGCCAGAGCTGGTGCATGATCTGCCAGGGGGCGAGGGACGGCTGGTGCAGCGGGCCGTGGGCATCGACTACACGATCGTCAACGGTCAGGTGACGTTCGAGGGACAGACATGTACAGGCGTGCGTCCTGGCGCCCTGCTGCGTAGCGCAGCCTACGTGCCTGAGGGGTCCTGACAGAGACACTTCTGACGCGTAAATTTTAGATCAAACCCAATACTATTGGTCCGGAATCGGCGTAGCGTGCGCTGTGCGCACGTCTACCCTATAGAAAAGCTACAGCAAGATGTGGAGTGAAGAAAAGATCTGACTGTTTGTGTGCCACTGGCGGCTTGTCCGCTAGTGCGACCGGACAGCACGGGTAGCAAGCTACCCGTGGCACCCAAAAATCCACATCTTGGTGTGTTTTCCCTATAGTTAGGTATGTGAGGCAGGTCCCGAGTAAACCATGAAGACACGTAAACCTAAACAACTCGGGCAGTACAGTGAAGCCGTCGGATCATTTCCAGCGTGAGCGGACGTTTAGGTCGCCGCGCGACAGTCCCCGTTACTGCATACGCAATTTGATGGCCTCAATCGGATCTGGCGGATTGATCCGCATATGGTACTGAGTTCCAGTTTGGGAACAAGTTGGGAGGCTGGGCAACAGCGAGCCGCACCACACAAAACACAAGTGAGCGTTCGGCTTTGCCTCCTCAGCTCGGCATATTCAACGACACAACGAGGGATTACGCGGCGAATTTCACTCCCGTCTTCTGTGGAACAATCTTACAACGATAGCCAAGAGCCGCGAGAATCCGAAAGAGCAGGTCGAAAGACACTTTGTGTACCCCCACACAAGATTCTATTTTCGCTATCCTGGACTGAGAAACACTAAGCCGCTTCGCCATCTGTGCCTGGGTCAACCCGAGCGCCTTGCGGATCCGCACGATCTTCTGGATGAGTTCCTGCTTTTGCTCCTGTTCCTCGTAGTCGATATCAAGTTCTTTCGCCAATTGCTTCGCGGTAATCGTTACCCACGGCATTTTACTTGACCTCCCGGATTCGCTTGCGGATGATCGCGATCTCCTTCAGAGAGATCTCACGCGTTTTCTTCTGAAGTGCATGAAGCATGTAGATCGCTTGCCTTAGTTTGACGTAATTAAAAACCCGATAGATTCCACTTTTATCGCGAAATCTCAATTCATGGAGTCCAGGATGAATGTTTGCGAGATTCCTGCTTAGAGGCATCGCGAGCTGCTCCCCTTTCTCAAGCAAGCTGGTAGCTTGAGAAAATTCCTTGCGAAGATCGGCTGAAAGCAGCCGAACAAACTCCAGTACAGGATTTCTGCCTGAAGTCGTTTGGTAGAAACGAATCTCCACAAGGCTTACTCTTATGACATAGATAGCATAATATTCTCAGGTTGGCAGATGGGGTAACAGCGCAGCGTTGCCCCACAACTCCCAGCCAGCGCCCTGCGATAAAGACTGTCCCGAGCTTGTCGAAGGGCTCAGCCCAATCTATGAAGCTTTCTGGTTTATCACTCAGAGACAGGGGCGGAGGAGTTACCGTTAGGCACCCAACTGTTTCCATAGGTTCTTTTGCCGCGGCGCTCAATCAGATATCAGGTCCAAACAACATTATCCGCAAGAGCGAAAGGTGCCAATTATGGCGACAGAAGCAACCGACGAACTCTCCACGCTGGAGGCCGAAAAACGCGCTACCCTTGATGCTGAGCGCAGCGAGGCTGTGGCTAAGCAGCATACCCTCGGCAAACTGACTGCGCGTGAGCGCCTAGATCTCCTCGTCGATCGCGGCACGTTCCTGGAATACGGTATCCTTGCCGGCTCTCCTGTGCCGCTGCCTAAACCAACGCCCGCCGATGGCATTATCACTGGACTCGGCAAGATTGTCGGTGGAATGGGGCTCGAAGGTGCGGTCGAGATCATGTACCCCGAGGAACTTGCTAAGGCAGAGGACCGCGAAAAGCGGCGTGCCGAACTGACCGAGGACCTGCGCAAGCGCCATACCGCACGGCGCATCGCGCGGAGTTATGGCGTGGACGATGTGATCGATCCGCGCGACACACGGCCCGTGTTAATTCGGGCGGTCCGTATGATGGGGGATAAACTACGCCCGATGGGTATCCCGCCCAAGAAGCGTGGTATCGCGCCGTGGTGATTTCCCTTACCCTTGCGATTGCAAAAAAGCTTTTCACGGCCTAGTAACGCATCTCTATCGAAACTGTGGGCAGGGCAGCGTCCTTCGACTTCGCCGCTTACACGGCTACGCTGCTCATGAACAAAGCGGTCGTGCGGGGTGTAGCCTGGATGGAGCCCTTCGACTGCGCTCAGGACAGGTTCCGCGGAATCCGGGAGGTGGGAGCGGGGAATCCCGGATTGCATCCGGGCTACTGCTCCGTTCTTGCTCGGCTCGATGAGCGCGCAGCGCTATGGGGTACTCAGGACAAACGGGAAAGAGCTTTTCATCCTCATATACCAACTCAACGTAGACACAGTGCTAGTGAGGATGCTATGCACATGGGTTACAGTAGAGATAGCGTCGGTTCTATGTTCGAAACCCCTAATCTGTAGAAAAATATCCAAGTGAGGTGAACATCATGGAATATCATGTAATCGACTCTGATGGACATATTTGTGAACCTCCCGATCTGTGGGACCACTACATCGACCCCAAGTTTCGTGAGGGCTGTCCCAAACTGGTCACGCTCGACGACGGGGCCGAAATTCTCCGGATCGAAGGCGACGTCGCCATCGACCTCGGCCGGGGCAAGAAACGTGTCAGCTTTGGTGGGGTCGGCGCCTTTGGCGCGCGCGAAGGCAAAGTCTCCCCGTCAATTCCCTACCTGCAAGGGCGCCAGGGCGGCTTCGACCCGCATGCACGTATTCCTGATATGGATGCTGAAGGCATTGATGCGGCGGTGCTGTATCCGAGTCTGGGCTTGTTCCTAGGGGCGGTTCAAGACCCCGAATTTGCGGCAGCGACGTGCCGGGCCTACAATCGCTGGCTGGCCGATTACTGTAAGCCCTACCCCGAGCGACTGTTTGGTGCCGCGATGCTACCGATGCAGTCCATAGAAGGGGTGGTGCAGGAGATGCGGTATGCGGCCAAGGAGCTAGGCTTCCGGGCGGGCTTTATCCGCCCCAATCCTTATAACGGGCGCGTGCTGCATGACCCGGCTTTCGACTCGCTGTGGACGGAAGCGCAGGACCTGGGTTTTTCCATCGGCATCCACGGTGGATCGGAGAGCGGGCAGCCGACGCTGGCGATGGACCGGTTCAAGCAAGGCGGGGCCGTGCGCCATTGTGTTGCGCATACCTTCGAGATGATGGCGGCGGCCACGAGTCTGATTATGTGTGGTGTGTGTGACCGCTTCCCGCGGCTCAAGATCGCCTTTCTGGAGTCAGGCGGCGGCTGGATGGCCGGCTGGCTTGATCGTATGGATCGCCATTTCGACGATGTCGGCATGAACGATACTGGACTGTCGACGCGGCCCAGCGAGATTTTCCGCCGGCAATGCTTTATCTCCTTCGAACCGGTGGAGAAGTCTCTGCCGTTGCTCGCCGACTATCTCGGCTCGGATAACATCCTGTGGGCGACTGATTATCCCCATCTTGATGGATTCCCTGGGGCGCCGCAGATGATCAAGGCGATGGGGATGCCGCCGCAGACGCTCGCGAACATTCTTGCCGGCGGTGCCAAGCGGTATTACGGGCTGCACTTAGGACCTGCAGCTGAAACCGAGCCCCTGGTGTTTGGCGCCCAGGGGCCGGCGTATTCATCACTGCGCATTGGCGAGTGGATTGCCTATATGAGAGAGCAAGGCATCAGACGCGTCTGCTGCCTGCTGCACGAAGACCAGCTCAGGTCTTATAAAGAAGACCTATTAGCAGCCTATGGTCGAGAGTTTGGCTCAGAGAATGTGTGTTGGGCGCCAGTACCGGACTATCACCTGTGTGATGTCGGTCTGTTGAAAGAACGCATTCTGCCTTTCCTCAAGGAGTCAGAGAACAAAAGCGAACTGGTGGTGGTGCACTGCCAGGGTGGACGCGGGCGAGCCGGACACGTGTTGGCGGCCTGGTTGGTTTTTGGCCGCGGCTTCGCCATAGAAGACGCTGTCGCCGCGGTCAAAGTCATGGGTCGCAATCCGCACGAGGCGGCTGATTGGGGCAATGCCAAGCCGGAGGACCTCTAGGAAAAACAAGCCGTAGGAGTACGTTGCCACGTGCCCTACCCTCCTGCCAGTTGACAGTCGCGTGGAGCCGGCAGAATAATCACCCCCATGCCAGAGAGCCTGCCAACGGAGAGGGCGGCTGAGACCCGTAAACTCGCCGCCATTATGTTCACCGACATGGTGGGCTTCAGCCGTCAGATGGGTAGTGACGAAGCCCGCACGCTGCGCTTGCTTGCTATCCATAATCAGATCATCGAGCAAGCTCTTGCCCCCCATCACGGCCACGTCATTAAAACCTTTGGTGATGCCTTTCTGGTAGACTTCCCCTCAGTGGTCCACGCTGTGCAGTGTGCTCAACATATTCAAGCGCAATTTCGTACCCATAATGCGGAACAGGATCAGGCTGAGCAGATCCATATCCGCATTGGCATTCATCTGGGGGACATGGTAGTGCAGCCCAACGGCGATGTGCTAGGCGACGGAGTAAACATCGCCTCGCGGTTACAAGATCTGGCCGAGCCCGACACTATCTGCATCTCGGACATGGTCTATCGCGATGTGGCCCAGAAACTTTCTCTAGGCACGGTCATTTCGCTGGGACGGCCGAAGCTGAAGAACATTGCCCAGCGCTTCCCCGTCTACGCTCTCCTGCCTGAGAAACCCAAGGGACTCCAGCAACATCTACAGGTGCAGCGGTTGAAGCTTTTTCGTAGGGTGGGCTCTACCCACTTGAGGTGGGCAGTGGCAGGCCTGTTGCTCATTACAGGAACAGTCGTGGCTGTTCGATATCTTTTCCCTCCAATCCCCAACACCCAACACCTAACACCTAGCACCCAAGCCGCACCAGCGGCGTTGCCCCTGCCCGACAAACCCTCCATCGTTGTGCTGCCGTTCGTGAATATGAGCGAAGACCCGAAGCAAGAGTACTTTAGCGACGGCCTCACCGAAGTGCTCACCGGTGACCTCTCCAAGATCTCGAGCCTCTTTGTCATCGCTCGCAACTCCGCCTTCACCTACAAAGGCAAAGCAGTGAAGGTGCAGGATGTCGGGCGCGAGATGGGGGTACACTACGTCTTGGAAGGCAGTGTGCTGAAGGCTGAGGGGCAGATACGGATTACGGCGCAGTTGATTGATACCACTACGGGTTATCACCTCTGGGCCGAGCGCTATGATCGGCCCTTAAAGGACATCTTTGCCCTGCAAGACGAGATCGTACAGAAGATCGTCACCACCCTGGGGCTGCAGCTCTCCGTGCAGGAGCAAGGGTACAGCGTGCGTAAACACACGGACAACCTGGAGGCCTATGACTCCCTCTTGCGTGGAATCGAGCCATTTTTCCGTTTCACCCAAGAGACCAATACCCAGGCACGGCAACTGTTTGAGAAAGCCGTTGCGCTGGACCCGCAGTATGCCGAGGCGTATGCGTATCTGGGGTGGACCTACATCCGGGAGTGGGCCTTGGGGTGGAATACGGCCCCCGAGACCCTAGAGCGGGCGTTGGTGCTGGAGCAACAGGCCATTGCTTTGGATGACTCTCTGTCGCGAGCCCATGCGCTCTTGGGCCTGGTCTATGGGGATAAACAGCAGCCTGACCAAGCCATCGCCGAGGGTGAACGGGCCATCGCCCTCGACCCCAACAATGATCTCAACTATTTCCTGCGAGCCGATATACTGAACCTCGCGGGCAGGCCAGAAGACGCCCTGAGGATGGCGGAGCAGGCGCTGCGTCTCAATCCCCATTATCCGCCCGTCTACTTATTCCCATTGGGCGGGGCCTACTTCTGGACCGGGCGCTATGCCGAGGCAGTCGCCACGCTGCAGGACTCCATCAGCCGCAGCCCCAGTAATCTGGTGGTCCACGTCGTCCTGGCTTTCAGTTATCTGTACCAATGGGCTTTTCAACAGGGTGCGGATGCTCAGACGCTGACGCAGGCAATGGCAGCGGCGCAACGGATTATCACCCTCAATGACGCCTATGCCGGGGGTCATCTGGTCTTGGGCTATGTCTCTCTGTGGCAAAAGCAGTATGAGCCGGCCATAGCCGAGATGGAGCGGGCTATTGCCCTGGCTCCCACCCTCGCCGAAGGCTACGCGGGTCTGGCTGAGGTGCTGAGCCGTGTCGGCAGGCCAGAGGACGCGGTGGGGATGGCAGAGCAGGCGCTGCGCCGCAAGCCCCTTGTTGCGGACGAGCACTTATACAGCGTAGGCACTGCCTATGACCTGGCCTGGCGGCCTGAGGAAGCGATTACTCCCCTGAGGCAATATCTCAGCCACTACCCCAATATTCTGGGGGCTCATCTGATCCTGGCTGCCGTCTACAGTGAGCTAGGCAAAGAGATGGAAGCCCGAGCCGAGGTGACGGAAGTCCTGCGGCTCAAGCCCCAGTTCTCACTAGAAGTTCACAGGGAGAGAGTTCCTATCAAAGACCTAGCAGTCTTGGAGCGTCACCTTGCCGCCCTGCGCAAGGCGGGGCTGAAATGAACGCTGAACGATGAATGCTGAACGAGTGACAAGTAATGAGTAATGAGCAATAGGATGTGATAAAACGCCTCCTTCACCCTCGGTTGCCGTTACAGAGCGGTAATGCCGCCGTCCACCGCCATTGCATGCCCGGTCACAAACGAAGCAGCCTCTGAACACAACCATACCACGGCCTCGGCAATCTCCTCAGGCTGCCCCATACGCCCGACCGGCTCCGAAGCGGCCATGCGCTCCGCTCGCTGCGGACGATGGCCGGTAATCCGTCCCATCATCGGCGTATCGATCGCTCCCGGACACACGGCATTCACGCGCACCCCTGCCTTGGCATACTCTAAGGCCGCAGTTTTGGTCAGCCCGACGACGCCGTGTTTACTCGCCACATACGCTGCCCCGCCGCGGTACCCGACCAGGCCCGCGGTAGAAGCCGTGTTGACAATCGCGCCTCCCTGCTTAAGCATTTGCGGGATTTCGTACTTCATGCACAGCCACACGCCCTTAAGGTTGATGGCGATCACCCGCTCCCAGGCATCTTCGGCATAATCAACGGTGGTGGCGGCAGCTCCTTCGATTCCCGCATTATTATGTGCACAGTCCAGCCGCCCATACGTTTGCACGGCTCGGGCGACCAGTGCCTCAACGTCTGCGGCCTGCGAGACATTAGTTTTGACGAAGCTCGCCTCACCGCCGCGTTGCTGAATCAACCGTACGGTTTCTTCCCCGCCCTCAACTGCCACGTCGGCCACGACCACTTTGGCCCCTTCTCGGGCAAAGGTGAGGGCCGAGGCTCTGCCGATCCCCGAGCCTCCACCCGTAACGAGCGCTACTTTTCCTGCTACTAAGTTGGCCATAACAATCTCTCCGTTCTGTCGGTTAATGGATTACTCATAGTGTTTTCTTTCTTATCTGGCGATAAGGTCTCTCGCAGAAGTTCGCAACTCTTGACAAGGCCTGGTCAGATGTTTCATGGTGATTAGCAAATTATTATTGAGGAGGAAATCATGGCCGAATTCGACACTATTATTAAAGACGGGACCGTTGTCGATGGGACACGCGTACCGCGCTACAAGGCGGATATCGGCATCAAGGGTGGTAAGATCGCCAAAATTGGTCGCCTGAATAGCAGCGATGCGAAACAGGTCCTCGATGCCAGGGGACTGATCGTTGCACCGGGTGGCATCGACTTGCACACTCACTATGATGCGCAGATTCATTGGGACCCCTACCTGAGCATCTCGAGTTGGCATGGGGTGACCTCGATCACCATGGGCAACTGCGGGTTTGGCTTTGCTCCGCTCCGTCCGCGGGATGCGGAACGGGCGATGCTGGCATTGTCGCGTAACGAAGCGATCCCGCTGGAGCCGATGCGGGTCTCGATGGACTTCAACTGGGAAACCTTCCCCCAGTACCTGGATCGTCTGGAGCGCTTGCCTTTAGGCATCAACATCTCGCATTTGTTCCCGAT